>NATN01000067.1 GCA_002085355.1 Candidatus Zhuqueibacterota bacterium 4484_87
CTCATGTTTTTGATTGATGAACAAAATATAGGTCAATCATACAATCGATACAGCTATTTTTCTGTAGATATGAATGTCACAGAAAACACGCTGTTGGATAAATTCATCCAGAGCGGTTTCGAATGCGTTGATCCGGCAACTGTTCGGCAAAATCTGCAGCAAGATCAGGCGTTAGCGGCTTTGCAGGGAAACACAAAAATGGCAGCGGCGATTGCCAAAAGATTAGGCGCTGAAGTCGTAATTACCGGCAAAGCAATTGCTAAAGTTGCCACGGGTTTAAATTTGGGTGGCATGAAATCCTGCCAGGCAAATATCACGGCACGAGTTATCAAGGCGGATGTTGCAACGATCATCGCTACCAGCTCGGCTCACGCGGCGTACCCGCACATCGATGAAGTGACCGGGGGAACCGAAGCCATTAAAAAGGCTGCAAAAAAATTGGGTGATGATTTAATCGCAAAAATAACACAAAAATGGAAAGATGAATTTTATCGCGCGACAACTGTTAAGGTAGTCGTCCAGAACGTTAAATCGTTCAACGAACTGAATGATTTCAAAAATACGTTGAAATATCTCATTCGCGGCGTCAAAGACATCTATAGCCGCAACGTTACCGGTTCCACCGCGGAATTGGATGTGAAAATCACCGGCAACGCCAGCCAGTTAGCGCGAGAACTGGAAAAAAAGAATCTTGATAAATTTGATGTCAGGATTATTGGTATGAGCATGAATAAAATTACAGTACAAATTTCAGAAAAAACTGATTTGTGATATTAATAATAATTTTTGCAACAAAAAGATTTAGTATGAGGAGATAGTAATGAGAAAGATTCACAATATTGCAATTCTGTCTTTATTAGTTATGACTTTTATCGTGCCCTTTAAAATTTGGGGACAGGACAAGGCACGTATCAAAAAAAGAGTCGCTGTTTTTGAGTTTGAGGACAAAACAGATCATCGCTATCACTGGTGGTCAGGCCAGTCCGTCGGGCAGGGGATGTCTGACATGCTGGTTACAGAACTTGTGAAGACCGGGAAATACAAAGTCATTGAACGAGGCGCTCTGGACAAACTGATGAAGGAACAAAGTCTGGGAATGAGCGGCGCAGTTACTCCCGAAAGTGCTGCAAAAGCAGGAAAATTGCTGGGTGTGGAAATCGCTGTGGTTGGTGCAGTGACAGAATTCGGCCACTCACGAGGCGGCACTGGCGGACGCATAAAAAATATTCGTGTTGGCGTTTCCAAACAAGCGGCAACCGTGGGCATCGATGTTCGTCTCATCAATGTGGAAACAGGAGAAATTTTAGCAGCGGAACACATTCGCAAAGAAAAGTCTAAAAAAGGACTTTCTTTTGGCACGCCCAAATTTAGTTTTGACAACAAAAACAAATTTGACGAATCAATTGTTGGAAAAGCAACTCGCGAAGCCATCGAAGATATTATCAAGTTACTGGATGATAAAGCAGCGAGCATGCCTTGGCAGGCGAAAATCATCAAAGTTGCCGGAAGTCAGATTTACATCAATTCCGGTGCTGATGCGGGCGTCAAAAATGGTGATGTCTTTGTTGTCTATTCCAAGGGAGAAGATCTCATTGATCCGGACACAGGCCTTTCGCTGGGATCTGTCGATACAAAAATCGGAAAAATTAAAGTTGTTAATAACAGCATTGGTCAGGGGAAAGCCTCAATATGCACCGTTGTTGAGGGCGCTGGTTTTGCCCGCGGTAATTTTGTACGTTTAAAATAGTTTTTTCAATTTATTATAAGCCTGACAGGTAAAATTTTTTACTTGCCAGGCTTTTCAATTTTCAGAAAGCAAATGTACCTCTGCACGTACGGCTCATTAGCAAATTTGACGCAAAAAGTTAGTTGGTTTTGAAAAAAGGAGCGCCATATAAAAATCGCCATGATTGGGAGAAAATCGACCATTCTATTGACGCATACTTTTAGTGTCGTTGCCTTGCTAATTTTGATTCTTTTCCTGCCTAATTGTGCCATTATTCCGGAATTGAACACTGTGCGCATTGACAAAATTGCTCGTGGCCCAGAATTTGCACCGTATTCAGGCATCAGAAAGAGAGTGGCAGTGCTGGATTTTGAAAATGTCTCCGGTTTTGGAACTGAAAAGTTTGGCAGCGCGATTGCGGACATGCTGGTTAGCCGGTTAGCACGTTCGGGAAGGTTTATTTTAATAGAGAGATCCAGTATCCAGCAAATTTTGAGAGAGCAAGCGCTGGGGCAGAGCGGTGTCATTACTGAAGAATCGGCCCCGCAGGTCGGGAAGTTGCTCGGTGTGGAGACTCTCGTTATGGGAAAAATAATCTATGCCGGTCAGCAAACGGGCGGTGGGAAGATCAAAAATGATGAAGATAAATGGAAATTTGCGCTGAAAGCTACGGTAGGATTTGTCACGATTTCTTACCGCATGGTTTCTGTCGAAACTGGGGAAGTCATTTTTGCCGACAATGTTTCGGAGAAAGAAATTAGACCCGGGATTGGTCTGCAAACCAAAGATTATGATTTTGATACGATGTTTGATTTTGACGAGACAGTCGTCGGAATTGCAGTACAAAAAGCGATTAACAAAATTGCCCTGAAAATTGCCAGTTATGCAGATGCGATTCAATGGGTAGGGACTGTAATTCAAACCAAAAATGATTCGATTGTATATTTTAAGCCGGGAGTCGCTTCGGGAATCAAAAGGGGGCAGATTTTCAATGTTTTTGACGCAAATCCGCTCGCAGGTCGTCCCAAAGCACGCATTAAAGCGACCGGATTTATCGGGGATAAAGTGACGCGCGCCAGATTGGTGATTGGCAGTAATGTCGCGCGAGGAGATCGCGTGAAATTACTTTCTGTATCCAAACAATAGAAAAATCATTACAGGAGGTTGTGATGAATGCAGCACGATACGGCATCATAGTTTTATTGTTGTCATTTTTTGCCCTGGGTTTTGTTCGTTCAGACGAGCGTACAATCGGCCGGGTAAATTTTATTTTGGGCGATCAGGGCGCTATTCGCGTCCACCATCCGGGCAATACCCAATGGCAGCGGGCACAATTATACGCGCCGGTTTACAATGGCGACCGATTTCGCACGCTTCAGGAGTCGCGCTGCGAAATTAAATTGGGCAAAAAAGGAGTCATTCGAATCGGAGAAAATGCCGATCTGGTGCTTCGCTATAATCCAAAGAAAAAGACAAATAAATCAACACTCTCCAAGGGCAGATTCTGGGCGAGTTTAAAAGGATTTTTTAATCGTGGTAGTTTTCTCATTCGCACGCCAACTGCTGTGTGTGCAGTCCGGGGTACGATTTATAGCATTGATGCTGATTCCACGACAAAAATTTCTGTGTACGACGGGAAAGTTGATGTAGGGCCTGCGTGGTTTGCTGAGGCCGATTCAGTTCCCAGAGTACCTCAACAACGTTCTCTTCAGCCGACAGAAGTACCTGGGCCTACAGAAGTGCCTGGCCCTTTTGAGGTGAGTCTGGAACAGTGGGTACAGATTGTTGCCGGTTATCAGATCGAGATTCGCGCTGACGGAAAATACAGCAAAACAAAAATTGATCCCAGTCAGGATAAAAAAGACGATTGGGTGAATTGGAATTTACAACGGGATGGGCAGAAGTAATTCCGATTTTTTAAAATTGTACGTGCAAAAATTTTCAATGAGAAGTTTTTTACTATTTTGCAAATCTGAAGAGACACCGAATTATTTTTAATCAGATTGTTTGAAAAATTAGTCCGGTTGCGCAATTTTACCGGACTTTTTTTGCACATTGAAACGATTGCCCCGTGAGTTCTGCAATTTTCTCGACTGCAAAAAATTATGCAAACCCGAATGCAGGTTCATGCAAATGGAGAAAATTTACAAAAAGATACATGTGGCGTCTGAATTTTATTGATTACTATATTGTCGAAGTATTGTCCTGCTGGTGCAAATGAATAGTCACAAAAATAGAATTTGAATAAAATGAAATTTTGGCAATGAAAATAATTTCTGTTGAAAAAAATAGCCTTGCTGAACAAATTGGGGTTTTAGCGGGCGACGAAATGATCGCAATTAATGGCGAGCCGATTCGTGATCCCATTGATTACCGATTTCATGTGAGCGATGAATATCTGGAAATTGAACTGCAACGGCAAGGCGAGACCGTCATTCTGGAAATCGAAAAAGATTACGACGATGATTTGGGCGTAATCTTTGAAGAAATTCAATATCGACATTGCGGCAATAAATGCATTTTTTGTTTCATTGATCAAAATCCTCCCGGCCTACGTGATGCACTCTATTTCAAGGATGAGGATTACCGCCTGTCCTTCATTTACGGCAATTATGTGACGCTGACCAATGTTGGCAGAAAAGATTTGCAACGAATTGCTGAGCAGCGACTGTCGCCGCTCTACGTTTCGGTTCATGCGACTGACCTCGAAACGAGAAAACTCATGCTGGGGATTCGCGGTGACGATAAATTGCTGGAGAAAATCGAATTCTTGACGGACAACGGTATCGAACTCCACACGCAAATCGTACTTTGCCCGGGAATTAATGACCGGGAAATTTTGGATCGAACAATTGATGATTTGGCAAAATTTTTCCCCGCAGTCCAGTCTATTGCAATTGTCCCGCTGGGATTGACGCGCCACCGTCAGGAACTTTATCCCTTGCAACCAATGACTCCTGATTTTGCTGCGCAAGTCATTGAGCAACTGGAGCCAAAGAGCAAGCTTTTTAAAGAAAAATTGGGACAATATTTAATTTACCTTGCGGATGAATTTTATTTGCAGGCAAAGAAACCACTTCCGTCAGCGGAACGTTATGATGAGTTTCCCCAGATCGAAAATGGCGTGGGCATGACACGGGAATTCCTGGATAGCTTTCAGGAACAAATAGCTTCTTTCCCGCATAGAATAAAGCAACCGATTCGATTAGTTATGGTTACTGCGAAATCCGCTGAACCGGTGATGAGACAGGAAATTTATCCGGCACTGGCGAGGATAGCAAATTTGTCCGTGGAAATTGTTCCGGTAACAAATCGATTTTACGGTGATTCTGTTACAGTAACCGGATTGCTCACCGGTCAGGATATTTTTAATCAGTTGAAATTGATTGATCCTGCGGATTTAGTTTTGCTGCCGGGGAATTGCGTCAACTTTGAAGGCGTTTTTTTGGATGAATGGACGCCGGAACAACTATCAAAAGAATTGAATCAACGGGCGCTGGTCTTTGACGATGATTGGAATTCGTTGCTACAAAATTTGAATGAATGATAATTTATTGAGAATTTTGGCCTTTCACAGGTTTGAAAAGCTCATGTGCACATGAAAGATTTAAAATAAAATTATGAAAAAACCAATATTAGCAATAATAGGCCGCCCAAATGTCGGCAAATCGACTCTCTACAACCGAATTATTCGAAAACGTGATGCCATCGTTGATGACCAACCCGGAGTGACGCGCGACCGAAAATATGCAGACGCGGACTGGGCAGGCGTTGCGTTTACGCTCATTGACACGGGCGGCTATCTTCCGGATAAAGAAAATCTGATTCATCAGGCGGTTGTCAATCAGGTGCATCTCGCAGTCAATGAAGCAGACGTCATCGTGCTCGTGCTGGACGTCACTACCGGAATCACTTCGCTGGACGCGGAAGTTGCCAATATTTTGAAGCGAAGTAACAAACCCGTGGTCATCGCCGTGAACAAGGTGGACAACCGGGAGCGGGAATTGGATGCGATGGAGTTTTACCAGTTGGGCATGGGAGATCCGATTCCGATCTCGGCGCTTGGGGGCAGAAATATCGGTGATTTTCTGGATAAAGTTGTTGAGAAATTTCCTCGCCTGACACCGGAAGAAGAGAAGACTGATGAAACGATCAAAATTGCCGTGGTTGGCAGACCCAATGTAGGCAAATCTTCTTTTGTCAATGCGCTTTTAGGCGAAGAACGCCATATTGTCACGGAAATTCCCGGCACTACACGCGACGCCATCGATTCTCCTTTCAAACATTACGGGCAGGATTTCCTTCTCATTGATACCGCAGGATTACGTAAACGATCAAAGGTCAAAGAGTCGGTCGAATACTTTTCCACGGTGCGAACTTTTGCCGGTATTCATCGCTGCGATGTGGCGGTAGTCATCATCGATGCCACTGAGGGGCTAACAGATCAGGATAAAAATATTATCGAAGAAGCAGTGAAGTTCAAAAAAGGGATCCTTTTGGCAGTGAACAAGTGGGATTTGATTGAAAAAGATACTTACACTGCCAAAGAGTTTGAGGCGGATATCAGGGAGGAAATTCCTTTTGCCAGTTTTGTCCCCATCATTTTTATCTCAGCGCTGACCCGCCAGCGTGTATTCAAAGTTGTTGAGAGTGTGAAAAATATTTATCAGGAGCGTCAGAAAAAGATTAAAACCAGTGAATTGAATCAGTATTTTGAGCCAATTTTAGCGCAGACAACGCCGGCAGCAGTGGCCGGAAAAGAGATAAAAATAAAATATATCACCCAAGTGAAAAATAGGCCCCCAATTTTTGCATTTTTTTGCAACTTCCCGGATTTGATTAAATCTAATTATAAAGCATTTCTGGAAAGAAAAATACGCGAACAATACGGATTTGTGGGAGTCCCTGTTACAATCGTTTTCAGGAGAAAATAACTATTGAGAATATTGAGAAATTTTTTAATTGCTGCCTTACTGTTTTCTATTGAGATTAATACCGGAGTCACTCAGATTGCTCCCGGTTACTTAAAAGCCCAATTTGAATCAGGCGAATTGAGCTATATTCAATATTTGGAGTACAGTGCATTGAATTTGTATGAGCCAGATCTGGTGCCGTCAGATTACCGCGTAGCTGCGTCTACCATTCCGCAACGCAGCGGAACATTTCTCATCCAGCAGATAAAAGAGCACTGGGACGAATTGAGCACAGACGCGCAGAGAATCCTTGCAAAACATTTGCAGCGCCGGAATGATTTGCCTTACAGCTACGTCACGCCAGACGGACAGTTTCGGATTCATTATACGACTTCCGGTAACGATGCAGTGGATGCGACTGACGCAAACAAGAATGACATTCCTGATTATGTAGAAATTACCGGGGAGAATTTTCAATACATTCATCATTTACTGATTGACAGTCTCGGTTACAAGCCTCCTGCGTCGGACTCCAGCGGCAATGGTAAACAATTTGACGTCTATCTTGTTAATTTGGGCGTTTATTATGGCGTTACTTATCTCGAAAAGCTTGTACCCGGTTCTGATAATAGATATTCCTGTTACATGGAAATCGAGAATGACTTTCGCGGTTTTCCCACGCCGCCGATTGAATCGCTCAAAGTAACATCGGCGCACGAATATTTTCACGTTGTACAGGTTAATTATGCCTATCGCGATCAGGATGTTTTTTTTATGGAAATGTCTTCCGTATGGATGGAAGATTTCGCCCATGCAGATGTGAATGATTATCTGAATTATCTGCCAAGTTTTTTCGATCACATCAATTATCCTTTTTCTTATGCGAATAATAGCTATGAGTATGCCTCAGCGCTGTGGAATCACATGATTGTCCGTAAATATGGACCTGACGTAATTCGGAAAATTTGGGAGACAATCCCGCAGGAAAATGCATTGCAAGCGATCAGGGATGTGCTGCCAATTTACGGATCTTCATTTGAAAGAGAATTATCTTCATTTGGGCTCTGGAATTATTTTACCGGAACGCGCAGTGATACAATGAATTTTTATCCGGAAGGAAATCTCTATCCGGAAGTTCATTTTAATCAACAACAGACTTTGCTGGATAGTCATGTCTTTATGGAAGGCAACATGAGCAAGTTGTCTTCTGCATTTTTTCGCGTGATGGATTTGCCGCATAATTATTCAATCGGCGTTATCATAACGAATTTTGAGACGCCGATAAAAACCTCCTATGGAAATTTCGATCCTTCCGATAAGGAGGAATTGAGTTTCGACCTTTATCTTTTACCTCATGATTCATTAGCACAGCGGGATTTTCTGGTTGCCAATCAATTGATAAAAATCAGCGATATTCATGCCATTCGATTGAATATTCGTCAAAAAGATAATTGGGCTGCCCAGGCGGTTGTTTTTGATCCGGAATTGAATTACAAAGTTACACAGTTCTTTCCGGCTTTTGTCGCCGAAGAGAATCAAAATTTCATCCAAAATATTTTCCCCAATCCATTCGTCTTTGGTGTGAACGGGCCTCTGGTTATTTCAGCCTATTTGCATGATGAAGATATGGGGAAATTGTACATTTATTCTTCCGATGGCCGCAAAATGAAATCATTTTCCTTTGATGCGTCAAATTTTTATTTTACGACTTTTGAATGGGACGGCGTGACCGACAACGGGAGTGTTGCCGGCAGCGGTATTTACGTGGCAGTGCTGCGCATTGGGAATAAAACAAATATCAAAAAATTTGCCATCATCAGAAAGTGATAACTATGAATACAATAATTGAATTTCTCCTCATTGCACCACCGATTTTGCTCGCGCTGACAGTTCATGAATTTTCTCACGGCTATGTTGCTTATCGGCTGGGAGATCCTACTGCGAAATTAGCCGGAAGATTGACGCTCAATCCGTTGGTTCATCTTGACTTGCTGGGCACTGCTATGTTGTTTATTGTCCATATTGGTTGGGCAAAACCAGTGCCAGTCAATCCGATGATGTTGCGCAATCCTAAACGTGATTTATTGTGGGTATCTCTTGCCGGACCGGCATCTAATCTGGCATTAGCATTGGTCTTCGGCATTGGTTGTCGAATTCTTGGCGTAACCAGCCTGCGCGCATTGCAGCCGGGAATTTTGGGGCTTGTGCAATTTATGTTCGCCTTTGGCATGATGATCAACATCGTGCTGGCGTTCTTCAATTTACTGCCAATTCCACCGCTTGATGGATCAAAAATTTTATTGGGATTAACGCCTGCCCGCTACGAGCATGCTATGCAGCCATATTTGCAATTTGGGCCTGTCATCCTCATTGCTCTTATTGCATTTGGGTATGTGTCGCATGTCTCTATTTTATGGACAATTTTGAATCCGTTTGTGAAGCTTTTTTCATATCTATTCGCCGGAGCGGATTTGGGATTTTAAAGGAAAAAACAGCACATGGATTTGGGTAAATTTTTACAGTTGGAGTGAATGGCGCTTTTGATCAAAATTGCCGAAGTTCAGCTATGACCATATCAACTATTGTCTTTGTAACGAAAAGACTGCTTTTTTCGTATAGATTTAAAATGCTTTTTTCTGCATCTGATAAAGTAATTTTCTCCTTCTTCAATGCTCGAATAATTATACCAATCGATCCGACGGGCACAATAGCTAATTTTTTTCAGCTTCTCGAACGGCTAAGTCATCTGTCAGGAGAGTGCTTATTGAAAGTTCGTGGCAAAGACACAGGCTCTCTTTTTCTCCAAAATGGAGATACGCTAATTCATTTTTTTTCTATGAAATCCGAGAGAATGTTCTTTGGGCATTTTTTTGTGTGAAAATTGATTAAATCGGATATGCCAGGATAGTTTGATTTTTGATGTTTCGAATACTCGCGGTGCACGTTTTCAGGGACAAAAACCTCATAAAAATCTTCAAGTAACTTAAAACAATCAATCTCTGCTAAACAACAATCAATCGTTCATTGCCCATGCCAAATCCTCCATTACGGCATTCCGTTGATTTTCGGCAATTTCTACCCAATCAATACCAACAACTTCAATTGCTTCATCCCGTGAAATTTCACCTTTTAAATATCTCCCCAGAATGTGCTCACGCCAAAGTTGTTTAATGCCTGCTCGGAAAGCCATAGAAATAATTTCATCTTCTGACTTCTCAATTTCTTTGGTTAAGTTTTTCAGAAGTGTCGTTGTCTTTTCCATTTTTTACCTTGTTAAAGATCAAGTTCAATGATTTTAAGATCGTACCATCATGTACAATTCGATTCAACATCTTTTAAAGCTGCCGTAATTTTATCAATGCTGTTGATTATACAAGATGGGTAAATAAAAAATGCAGTACATCACTAATCCCTGCACTGCATTCATTTTTTGAATTTTTAAAGTAGATTCTTTTTTTCTTCTGTGTTCTTCGCGAGTTGGTCGTTTAACGATTGGACAATTTCATCGATATTCATCATTCCTCGCAGTTTCGCTTGCAACTCAAGCGTTCCCCAAGCGGGCCTGCCGCCTCAGGAAAAACAATAAATACCAATGCTTTCCAATGTTCCGATTAATTCCGGATATTGATAAACAATTTCAGAAATAGAAGTTTCTTTGGTAATCATGTAATCGTTCCTTTGTAGTTAATCTGTTTTGCTAAAAATTATACACAATTTTAGCAATCTTGTTCCGACTGAAAACAGTGATGAATATTGCATTTTATAATAGCATTTTTGGGTCGCACTTATCTTTGACGCATAAAGCGGAAAAATTCATCAGTAATTTTTCTCAAAATTTGGCAGATAAGAAGGGTGTCTAATTCATTCCCAGCTCACGAATAGCTTCGACCAATTCCCAGTCCTGTGCCGGTTTTGAAAGCAGTCTGCAGGGCTGGAATTTTTTGACTAATCCCTTTTGCAAAAGATGGACATTGCCTGTCAAAAAGATAATAGGCGTTTTCGATACTTTGCGAATTGTTTTTGCCACGTCAATGCCGGTTTCGTGTCCGCGAAGTACAATGTCCATAAAAATAACATCAGGATCTTCGAGTTGGATTTTTTCGATGGCAAGGTCAGCAGATGGTACGATTGAGAGCACAGAAAATCCCATTTGTTCCAGACGAAGTTTCAGCTCTAATGCGATTATCGCTTCATCTTCGACAATTAAAACATTCTTTTTGCTCATATTTAATCCCCCGGGAAAGAAATTTCAAATTTTGTTCCCTTTTTTTTGGTGATCTTGAGTGTACCTTCCAATTGTGAAGTCAGAATCTTCACTAACTGCAATCCCAACGAAGAAGATTTATCAGCAGATTTTAATTCAGACATGCCCATTCCGTCATCCGCACAACTAAATACAATATTTCCCTGGTCATCTTTTTTAAGGAGCACGAGAATTTCCCCTGATCTGCCATCCGGAAATGCGTGTTTAATGGAATTGGTGACCAGTTCATTGATGATAAGGGCACAGGGGATGGCATGATTGATGTCCAGAGAAATATTTTCACCTTCATAGCGGATTTTTATCAAATCACCTAATTCATAAATTTCACCCAAATGCGTGACTAATTCCTGAATGTAATTTTTTAAATTGATATCAGCAAAGTTTCGTGACTTGTAAAGATTTTCATGAACCAGTGCCATTGTGTAAATTCGGTCTCGACTTTTATGGAACGCTTCAAGCGCCTGATCCATTGTCTGAATCTTACGTGCCTGTAAATTGAGAAGGCTGACAACGAGATTCAAATTGTTTTTTACGCGATGATGGATTTCACTGATCAGGATGTTTTGTATATGGAGGCTCTTTTCAAGCTTTTTTTCCCTCTCTTTTTGTTCAGTAATGTCATTGATCGCCAGAAGTATCATCTCAGTTTTCTTTGTATCCTGATAAATTCTGCGCGCATTCAACAGGACGGCCCTGTTGCCCATGTTGGCAAAGCGAAAGTTTACTTCCAAATTATTGAATGCCGTGTTTTGCGGCAGAATTTTGTTCAGCAATTCCCGCAATTCAGGTATATCCCACTGACCGCCGCTCAGAGAAAAAAGAGGTTTTCCTTTTACTCGCTCTTGTTTCTCTCCAAAAGATCGATAGAATGCTTTATTGGCTGTGATAACCCGTAATTCGGGATCCAGCACAATGAGTGGCTCATGGATGGTTTGAATAATGCTTTCAGCGAAGTGTTTGGCTTTTTCAATTTCCTTTTGTGCTTGTCGCTCTTCAGTTTGGTCGCGAAACACGAGCACAACGCCCGTTACATTTCCCGCATCATCTCTAATCGGGGCGCCGCTGTCAACAATAGGAAATTTTTTCCCATTTTTGGACAAAAGTATAGTGTGATTTGCCAAGCCCACGACGATTCCTTTGTGTAACACCTTTTTTACGGGATTTTCTACCTTGTGTCCTGTTTGCTCATTTACGATGTCGAAAACTATGTCGATAGGCTGATCTATTGCTTCTTTTTCTGTCCAGCCGGTCAGTTTTTCTGCTTTTTTATTCATATTGATAATCAAACCCTGCAAATCCGTAACAATGACGCCGTCGCCGATGCTAAACAAAGTTGTGCGAAATTTCTCTTCACTTTTCTGCAGTTCAATTTCAGTGCGCCGGCGTTCAGTGATGTCTTTGACAAATTCCGCTACGCCGATCACTTTTCCTGTGAGCGGGTCTTTTATTGGATGGCTGTAAAGCTCGATCCATTCAACAGGTGATCCGGGGAGGCCGACTACAATATTGTGCTCAGTTTTTCCGGATTTAATACAGCGTAACGAAGGACATGGATTGCAAGGTTTGTCCGCATTGTGGTACGCCTGATAACATTTTTTTCCTTCAAGCGGTAAATTTTCCTGGTACCAATCATTCATGCTCGAATTCACTTTTAGCACCGTCAAGTCCGGAGATAAAATGCTAATGCCGTCATTTATGCTGTTCAGAGTTGCCAGAAGCATGGCAGAATTATGCAGAGCTTGAGATTGAATCAAATGAAATTGTTCTAAATTATTCAGAAAATGATCGACCTGTTGATTATCTGTTGCAGGTTGGGAAGGGAGATAATAAAAATTTTGATAAATATGATTTTCCACTACCATGAACGGGTGAATAACAAACAATTTCTTGATCAATTCAGGGGTGAAAGAATTTCTGTCGTACAGGCAAATGTTTACACAATCATTTTCCGGTAAAAAATCATTTTCCATTTTTTTTTCGTATTCAATGATTTTATTTTCACCGGAGATGTTTCGGACTACGGTGGCTAAATCGCAGATGACGCGCAGCGCGCGAAAACCTTCGGCTTTTGCTTGTTTGCACTGGTCGGTCAGAGAATTAATCATTTGATCGGGGGAAAATTGTCCCCCATTTTCGTAGAATTTATTATCTGTAATCTGCTGGAATTGCTTTGATCTGATGAAATGCTCAATCTCAATATTCTGCGCTAAAAGCTTTCTTTTTGCCACGGATAAGGCTTCATCAGCACAGAAAATTATTGTTTTTTCATCATTTCGAAGTCCGGCAGCAATAAATGATGCCAATGAATTGTCGCGCTGCTGCGGATTCTTGTAAATTTGACAGATATGATCATGTACATGAAAAGAATCGAAATCGCGAATAGGGGAGAGGTTCAATTCTTCAAAGGAAAAATGACCGGATAGGGATGAACTCTCGGTAATAGGAGCAAAGGCATTTGCTTGAGTTCGTTCGCCAGATGGGGCTTTTGTATCTTTTTTGCTTTCCATGTCTGCTCCGATGGCTTCATGGTTTCTGCTTGGAAATCCTCGGCAGATTTTAATTACTGAACTTTTACAAATTCAAATGAGAACAATAAAACAAGCGCCACAGACAAAAGGGAAAGAGGCTGCAACATACCAAGCCAATACAATAAGTACTCCCTGTTTATCCTCTGGTTGATATTTGCAAAAATTCTCTTATTACAAAACTTGTGGTCAGAAAATGTTTAGGCCAGAGCTTCCTTTGAAAAAATAACTTGAAAAGCCTTTTTGCAAAATCGGACATTAATGAAAAAATTTATCATTGCTAATTGAAAATTTTTTTCGCATTGTGATACACGCGCTGCTCACAAAAGACTGTACAGGCACTGGTCAGGGGAGGTTGCAGGGATTCATTCCGGCAAAACTCCTCACATGGATAGAGCTATTGATATGTCTTAAATTATTTCAATGAATTTTAAAAAAATATCTGGCCCCTTCCCACGAGTAGGAGTATTGAAACGAGAGTCTGGTCTGTAATGATTTCTTATAGTGATAGTATTGCAAGTAAATTTCGACACTCAAACAAAATAGCAAAAAATTTATTTGAAAGCAAGCATTTTTTGAAAAATGACATTTATTTTGCAAAATTTGCCTGATCTATGGTTTTGTGCTCTTTTGTCGGAGTTTTGCTGCAAGACGCTCATGATTAATCAGATGCCGCTTTGGTGATTGAGAATAGTCATCTTTGCATTGCAATTATTTCCTCAAAATGTAAGCTGCTTTACAGAAAATTGACCTGAAAATAGTTATCTTATGCTGTCATTTGGGCAGAATCTGAAAAATTTATGGTTTAAGTTTTGCTCAAATTAATTTATTATTTGTTTTACTAACATCAAGGAGGATGCCATGAAAAACTTAGCACAAAATTTACTGGCAGTGTTGGTCATCGTGATGTTTGCAGTTGGATTTGTTCAGGCGCAAGTGGTGATCACGAACACGTCTAACTATCAGACAGTCGATCAGATGCTTCTCGCGAATGAAATCAATGAAAGCGGTGAACCTTACGCTGAGGCAATTGGCTATAATCTTGACAATCTCGATCCTTTTGCTCCGAATACGCCGGATAATATCGCGTACGTTTTAGGCATCGAAAACTACGAATATTCCCGTTATCAGTTGGGCGTTGTGATTGCACGATCGGGAATGGGCTTACATATTATGTGGGCGCCGGTCGTCAGACAGATGGCAGCAATGGAAACAGACCCAGAGTTTGACGGGAAATATACTATGGGTATGAAAAATGGTTACAACGAAGACGACGAACTTATGAAAATGATCATGCATTTCGGAATGCTGGCTAATCATTCGGCGCCGATGAATGCCTGGCCGCAATTTGGCGAATTTGTCTCCGGTGACCCGCATTACGCTCAAGCTGTTGACGCAGATAATTTCTCTCATGATTTTTCCACATTGCGTTGGGATCGCAGTAAAATGACAAAACAACTTTCTCCGGGAGCCATGGGACAGACGCTGATGAAACAATATTTGTGGGCACAGGACATGCTTGGTTCTTTTCATGATGCCGATGAGAATGAAGTAATACCGGGGAGCGGCGCCAGTCCTGATTCTACCGGGAAGCCGGTTTTCGATCCGAATAATAACGTTTTTTTCGGCGGAGACAATGTCGATGGTTTTGTCGGACAGGTGCTCACTGCTGAAGCGATAAACAAAGTGAAAAATATCATCACGAATCTGGCTTACGACGGCAGTAATTTAGGAATGGT
>NATN01000068.1 GCA_002085355.1 Candidatus Zhuqueibacterota bacterium 4484_87
AAGCACGATAGTCAGCGCCTTCCAAATCATTAGTTCCGAAAGCGTTCCAGGCAGATGGGCGAAAAATTCGCGTTTCATCAACATTGTGCATATTCACAGGAATCCGGAGCATGGAAGCCAGAGTGATTAAAAGATCCCCGATGTGTCCGTAGCTGATGGCTCCGTGATTTGCGCCCCAATTTGCCATAACGGAGTAAACATCTCTGAAAGCGGTTTTCCCGGTCAATTTTGGTACAAACCATGTCGTGGGCCACGTCGGACTGGTGCGGCGATTCAAAATTTCGTGAACATCGTCAGGCAGCGAAACTGTGTAACCTTCGGCAATTTGCAACACGGGCCCAAGTCCTTTTATCAAATTAATGCGCGACATAGTTACTGGCATGTCCCCTTGCGTCAAGAATTGCGTGGAAAATCCGCCGCCGCGAAAATATTCTAATTCCGCCGGGCACCATCGCGTCGCATCAAGGCACTTCCCGGCCTCTTCCGGCACAATTTCCCAGAACGGCTTCATTGCCGGCTTTCCGTTCAGCGTCTGTTGGCCTGTCCCATCCAGCGCTGTGGGGCCAGAATTAATTAAATGAATAATTCCATTTTTTGCCATTCCTGAAAGCTCTTTTCCTGTCACCCTCTTGACTGCTTCCGGGCTCCAGTAGGTTCGAACGTCTGAAAAAATCTGCGCCGTATTAGTGAGTAAATGACCGAACAGCATGGAAATTCCGTTGAGCGAGTCATTTTCAGTCGCAACTATGTAAGGTTCGCGAATGCCGTTCCAATCAAATGAAGAATTTAAAATTGCTTCTAAAAAATCGCCATTGGGAAAATGATCCGTCCATTGGCGTTGTCCCTGAAATCCGGCGACAATAGCATTGTGTCCCAGAGCCTCCTCTCCAAAGCCTTTTTCTGCTAATTTCTCATTCCCGATCATCAAATCGCGCATAATCAGCGCCATTTTCACGGACATTTCCCATTCCATGTCTTTTCTCTCGCGGGATCGCCGCTTTTCCGGTGGGTTCGGATCTTCCCCTTCGGCGCAATTGTTTTTCACCCATTTGAGAGCGCGCTCAAATTCTTCATGGTCGAAAATATTTTCTTCCATGCGGCGTACTAATTCAACCATATCGACCACTTCTGTGCGCATGCCCAGATAGTCCAGTAAAAAATTCTGATCCACAATGGAACCAGCAATTCCCATGGAAACGCCACCCACTGACAGGTATGATTTTCCGCGCATTTCCGCAACAGCCAGACCAGCCCGGGCAAAACGTAACAATTTTTCCTTCACGTCATCGGGAATACCATTGTCGTCGCGATCCTGAACATCTCTACCGTAGATACTAAAGGCAGGCAATCCCTTCTGGCTATATCCTGCCAGAGCAGCTGCTAAATAGACTGCGCCAGGCCTCTCTGTGCCGTTAAACCCCCAAACAGCCTTGGGAATAAGCGGATCTGTGTCCATGACTTCTGTCCCGTAACACCAGCACGGCGTCACAGTGAGCGAAACGCCGACATTTTCTCTGGCAAACTTTTCTGCGCAATCAGCCGCTTCGGCAACGCCTCCGATGCAGGTATCTGCGATCACGCATTCAACTGACAAACCGTTGGCATGCTTCAAATTTGCGGAAAGAAATTCAGCGGCTTTTTTCGCCATGTTCATAGTTTGTTCTTCCAGCGATTCTCTCACACCTTTTCTTCTGCCGTCAATAACAGGTCTGATGCCAATTTTGGGCAGCGAGCCCCTTAATCGTTTGTGTGGTGGATTTTGCCTTAAGGAAGGAATATCAGCCATTTCCAGTCCCTTTCTTTTGATTTGCAGTGGAAAAATAAAAAGAAATGAGTCCCGATTATCAAATGATATTACATTGCCCGAGGATAAAAACAAAGTTGTGAATCATTGCAATTAATACAGAGTTATTTGCCGATCATTGAAAATCGTAGTGATGTTGCTCATTGCCGAGATCTATTTTCCAGAAATTCTTTCACCGACCGCGCCACAATCAGTTCTTCATTTGTCGGCACAGCTAATATTTTAATTCTTGATGTTTTGTCCGAAATAACGCCTTCACTGGTGATGGCTTCGTTTTTTTCAGAATTCAAAACTATTCCAAGATTTTCCATACCAGACAAAATTCTACTGCGCATTGTCGGCGAATTTTGCCCCAGACCACCGGTAAAAACGATGAAATCAGCGCCGTTCAAAATCGCAAGATATTCACCAATGTAGCGCTTGACATAATAGGCAAAAGTATCGAAAGCAAATTTTGCGCGGTCATTACCTTCGAGCATGGCTTTTTCAATGTCGCGAAAATCACCGCTGATGCCGGAAATCCCTTTTACGCCGCCATTGGAAATCAACATTTTTCGTGCTTCTTCGATGGTCAAATTTTCTTTTTCCATCAAATAGAGCAAGCCAAAAGAATCCAGATCACCAACGCGAGTCGCGTTCAATAAGCCACTTTGCGGGCTCATTCCCATGGATGTGTCCACTGAAATGCCATTTTTTATGGCACACACCGAGGAACTGCCGCCAAGATGGCAGGAGATGATTCTCAAGTTTTTTGTCTGATTCGCATATTTTTCTTTGACATATTCCGAAATGAAGCGGTGGGAAGCGCCGTGAAAGCCATATTTTCGAATACCATATTTTTCAAAAAATTCAAACGGAATGCCGTAAAGGAAGGCTTCCGCCGGGATTTGCGAATGAAAGGAAGTTTCAAATAATCCGATTAAAGGAACGTCCTGATTCAATTCCTTGAACGTTTGAATTGCAGTCAGATAAATCTGATTGTGAACCGGTGCCAATGGCAGATATTCGCGCATGGCTTTGAGAACATCATCAGTCAGTTCCACGCAGCCGGAAATTCCCTTTGCGAGCACAACTTTAAATCCCACAGCAGCAACGTCGCGAAAGTCTATCTTTTTTGCCAACGAATCCAGGGTTAATTTTATTGCAGTCTGATAGTTGGGAATTGGGATGAACGTTTCACGTTCAGTCTCGCCGGAAAATCCGTTGCGAAAAATTCCTTCCGAATCTCCGATGCGCTCAACAGCAGCATGGAACAGAGATTTCCCGCTATCCATGTCCATAAGTTTGCATTTATAGGATGTACTTCCAGGATTGGCAATTAAAATTTTCACCTTCTGCCCCGCCTATTTCAACTGGTTCAAACGCTCGATAACTTTTTTGGTAATTTCCTCAACCTGAATATTCTCCGCTGTTATCGCATCAGGTTTCTGATTCGTTGAACAGCTACCATTTGTCACGCAATCCGTGACTCTCCCCTGAATATTCAGCTTGTCGCGTATTTCCATCAATTTTTCTACTTGATCAGGCGGAATCATATTGACATTCCCCAGCCCGATAGAAAGATAGACGATATGTGCTGAGTGCTCCAGCGTTTCCATTTTATGATATGCGCTAATTAAATCCTGACCAAATGTCAAAGCGCCGTGATTCGCCAGAAGAACAGCGTCGGATTTTTGCAAAAAAGGTTTTATCGAATCAGGAATTTCCATGGTTGAAGGCGTTCCGTAAGGGGCAATGGGAACCGCGCCCAATGTCAGAACCGCTTCCGGTAACACGCATTTATCAAGCGGAATTCCGGCGACAGCGAAACTGGTGCAGTACGGCGGATGCGCGTGAATGACCGAACGGATATCTTCGCGCTGTTTGTAAACTTCAATGTGCATTTTCACCTCGCTCGAAGGACGATATTTCTCGCTGCGCGTAAGCACTTTCCCGTCCATGGTCATTTTGATGATCATATCCTGCGTCATAAATCCCTTGCTCACGCCCGTAGGAGTTGTCAACAGTTCATTGTCACTGATGCGCACAGAAATATTTCCGTCATTCGCTGCCACATACCCGCGCGTCCAGATTCGCCTGCCAATTTCAATGATCATCTTTTTTAATTCAAATTCGCTATTCATGCTATATGTATTCATCAAATTCCCTCCAAATCTTTCAAATTTATCCTAAAATTCATGCTTCGGTTTTAAAGCAAATCACGCAAAACATCTTCGTGCGGCTGGGTGATGAGCGTATGCCCTGCCAACATTCCTTCTTCTTGCAAGTAATCAATCGCGGGAATCAACGCCGATTTCAGCGCATCAATATTTCCGGTGAGCACAACTAATCCTTTTCCACCAATGGCCATGGCAACATGAATCCTCATAATTTCAATTTCCGCCTCTTTTACAGCCAAGTCCGCAGCACGAATAGCTGCAGCCACAGAAAAAGTTTCGATGACAGCCAAACTATCCACTTCATTGCTATCTAAAGTCGTAGAGCCAACAATTGCCGGGAAAATTTTCTCATCCACATTGGGTACCAGCGTTGCATTTACTATTGCGAAAGCGCCGGTTTCGCGAGCCATTGCCAGACTTGTCTCTACATCGGAAATTGCACCTTTAACGATAATGAGATATTTCCCGGAACAAATAGTGCGGGCGATGATTTTCTCAACTAACGCCGATTTCAAAATTTGATCTTGAACTTCGTATCCTTTGAAAATACTGGCTAATTCAATGATACCAATGGTATATCGCGAACTCATGCAATCCTCTCGATAACTATTTCATTTTCATTTATTTGCACGACTTTCCCATCAATTGAAGCATGGACGTGGGCTGATACTGATTCTTTTCCTTCTGCGATCAAGTCATATTTATTTACAACATCTCCGACATTGACAATGGGCACCGCCGGAGCGCCAATGTGCTGCTTCAGAGGTAATTTTACTTGTGGTGGCTCTAATTTTAAATTTTCCAACGGTGCATGGTCAGTAAATTTTAGCACATCCAGCCTCTGCATCAGTTTTTTCGTCGGTACTTTTCGAAAATTTTCCAGTGGATGCGGTTTCACAGGCAAACCTTCCCAATGGTTGTCTGATGCCAGAGAAATTCGTTTTTCAATCACTGTGGCGCCTCGTGGATCAAGACCTTCAGGACACGAATACATTGTACATAAATTGCATTCGCAGCAAAACTCATTACCTTGATGGACTAATTTCAAATCTTCTCGCGAAAACATGATATTGCGCATGGCAGTTTCCGGACGCACCGGTTGTCCCAATAAATACCGTGGACAAAGGTCTGTGCAAAAGGAACACTGATCGCAACTGGCTTTGGCGATGCGAACAGTTTTCTCAGGTTGAGAAAATCTTTCATAAACAGTTGCGCAATAGTGATCAACTGGCAAAACAATCAACCCGCCAGTGGTTTTTGCGACAACAGTTTTCAGATCGCGAACGACTTCTCCCATCATTAGCCCGCCAGATCGAACAATGTAGTGTGGCGTTTGTATTTGAAAATGGGCTAAAATTTCCTCGTAGCTTGTGCCGATCGGGGCTTTGACAGTCAGCGGCTTTTCTACGGCGCCGGCAACTGTGAAAAATTTCTCGACAGTCGGTTTCTCGGCAGCAATGTTAAAAACAGTCTCTACATTTTGTACCAGACAGCCAACAGAAATCGGCAATTGTCCTGGCTGAATCACCCGACCCGTTGTCAAATAAACCAATGTGACTTCGTCTCCGGCAGGGTAAAAATCTCCGATTTTGGCAATTTCCATCGGTGGACTGATGAGTTTTTCCAGAATTGAAATAACATCTTTATGCTTCGCCTTAATGCCGATGATTCCCTTGCTGGCACCGGTCATTTCAAGTATTGACCGGAAACCTTCGACAACCTGCTCGGGAAAATTTAACAGAATTTGCTCATCTTTGTGCAGCAGGGGTTCGCATTCTGCTGCATTCAAAATGACTATTTCCGGATTCGATTGCAATTTCACGTGTGTGGGGAAACCAGCACCTCCGGCGCCAACAACACCTTTTGCCCTGACTGCTTCTGCGTTCATCATTCAATATCCCGATAATCTATCTCATCAACAATCGCCATAATCAACGTGCGGATCGGCGCGAGTTCTAATTTAAAAACTTCCTTTGCCACACCAGGCGCACCGCCGCAAACTACAATATCACCAACGTCGCAGCCAACGTAATCCATCGCCACCCATGTTGAGCCAAATTCTGAACCATCCGGTTTTACCGGCTGCACAACGAAAACACGCTTTTCTTGATATGCCGGATGTTTTTCCGTGGCAGTTACTCGATATTTTACTTTTGCCAGAAACATTCAATTTCCTAAATTAATCAATCGCGTCCACAAGTTCAACTACAGAAGCATTCACCGGCGCAAATCCTGAATCAAACGCCTGAGTCGCGTCAGTACTGGTAACATAAATTACCACATCGCCGACTCCCGCCAAATTTTTCGGATCAGCAACAACGAGAGGCTTTCCCTGTTCTTTCCCTTCTGCGGACATAGGCTGAATTACATGCAACCGACAGCCTCGGAGACTATCCACTTTGCGATCAGCCCAGACATTTCCGATTACTTTTCCAATTTTCATATTTTTTTTAGCTATTATTCCACAATTTGCACGTCATCGATTATCGCCATCACAACGGCATCAATGGGCGCGTTACGGGTCATTTCAGTCATTCTCGCTGATGAGCCGTAAGAAAGCAAAACAAAATCTCCTTCACCGGCCTGCACTGCATCGACTGCGACGTGATACGTGTCCAGCGGTCTTCCGTGATGATCAACCTCTTTGCACAAAAGCAATTTCATGCCATAGAGATTTTCATCCTTTTGCGTGGCAACAACACTGCCAACCACTTTTGCGAAAATCATGCTGTCTCCGATTCCAACTATTTGTTAAATGTCGTTCTCAATTCACCCACGGGGCGGGGAATGACTGTGTCCGAAATTACTTCTCCGACGCGTGTTGCCGCACTTCTCGCCGCTTCAATAGCAGATCTCACTGCAGCAACTTCGCCCTCAATAACCAAAGAAACAATGCCGCTGCCAAGCTGGCGCCATTCCACAACCTCGACATTAGCAGCCTTAACTGCTGCATCCGCCCCTTCAATCAGCGGGGTAAATCCTTTGGTTTCCAGAATACCAATTGATTTAATTTCAGCCATTTTTAACTCCTCTATTTGAAAATTCTCAATTCTTTAGCTTATTCTAAACAAAACGCAATGCGTGAGCGGTCATAATTCTCCGCCTCCGTACAAAATCTCTTGGATTGGTAATTCCCTGACCTGTCGGAGAGGCAATGGTATGAGAAAAAGAACCCTCCCCGGTCATCCCACCGTTTCCCCGCAGGGAGCCGCCATTTATGACCAGCACATCAGTTTTTAATTTTTTGGAAAAAATAGTCGCTCGAGTCAAATCCTGAGTAAAAATACTTGCCGTGTGCTCAAAGCCGTGCTCCGCTTTCAAGCTACATTCTAATCCATCTTCAAAATTTTTTACGCGAACGACCGGAATGCAAGAAGTCATCTGCTCGGCAACCACCCAGGGATGATCACGATCTGTCTCGCCAAAAAGCATAGGCACATCCTCGGATATCGTCATCCCCAAATCGCGAGCAAGCACGTTAGCATTTTTGCCGACATGCTTCCTGCTGATAAAATAATGCTTTCCGTTTTTCTCCAGGGCTTTTTGCGCTAACTGATCCATTTGGGAGCCGACCAGTTTTTTATTTCCCTGCTTTTCAAACAAACGCATGAATTCATTGAACACTGAGTCAACAACAAAAATTTCTTTCTCTGCAATGCAAAGAATATTATTGTCAAAACTGGCGCTTTCAGTGATCTCTTTGACTGCCAATTGCAGATCAGCAGTCTCATCCACTAACACAGGCGGATTGCCGGGACCTGCAGCAACGATGGGCTTGCTGAATTTCATCGCGGCTTCTACAACACCAGGTCCTCCGGTCACCGAAAGCAATTTTGTCTTTGGATGGCCAAACATGACCTGCGCTGATTCCAGTGTAGGCTCGGCAACACAAGTAACAAGATTCTCCGGTCCCCCTTCTTTGACAATATATTGATTGCAGCGCTGAATGACCAATGCGTTCAATCTTTTTGCTACCGGATGCGGGTTAAAAACAATGGTGTTTCCACCAGAGAGTTGAGAGATGATGTTTTCCAGCATCGTGGGACTGGGATGTGTGCTCGGAGAAATATTCCCGATCACGCCCCATGGGGAAAATTCGTCAATCGCCAGACCGAATTTACCGGAATGAGCGCTTGGCTGCAAAAATTCCACTCCGGAAGCGTATTTTGCCACGTTGATGTGTTTGGTAATTTTGTGCTCAACGCGGCCCATGCCGGTTTGTTCCACTGCCATGCGGGAAAATTCTTCTTTGAAATCCATTGCCACGCGACGAACTGCGTCCACGAATCGCTTGCGATCCTGAATGTCAAATTCCTCATATTTCAGAAAAGCTTGGCTCGCCGCTTCAATCGCATCATTCATGTCGTCAAATACGCCCCAGTCGCCTTTTGGGCTCTGGTTGGTTGTTACGCTTTTGTCGCCGACGACATTTTGGACAACATTTTGAACGATTTTTTGTATTTCTTCTTCGCTAATATTCACGTACATGGCTCTTTTTCAGTTATTATTTTTTACGTTTTGTTGTTTGTGCGGAGACATCGATCGGGAAAGTTGGTACTAATTTATCCGAAGGTCGCGGAATGACCGTTTGTCCCTGAACTTCTCCGATTTGTGAAGCTGCTGCAACGCCGGCTTCCACAGCCGCTTTCACCGCAGCCACGTCACCGCGGACGATAATATTAACTTTGCCGCCGCCGACTCGCAGCCAGTCCCCCAATGTTACATTTGCCGCTTTTACGGCTGCATCAGCAGCTTCCATCGCTGTGGCAAATCCTAAAGTCTCGATGACACCTAACGCTTCTTGCATGGCTTATCTCCTATTTCTTGATTCCGATTAGATTAAAAACATCCTCGTGTGCCGAAGCAATCACATTTGCGCAAATGAGCTCACCCACTTTGGCCGCTGCCTCAGCTCCGGCTTCGATTGAAGATTTGACGGCTCCGACTTCACCGCGAACCACCGCAGTCACATAGCCACCGCCAATTTCTACTTTCTTCACCAGATCAACATCTGCAGCTTTCAACATGGCATCGATCGCCATAATGCTGCCTGTATTTCCTCTGGTTTCCACAAAACCTAATGCCACTTTTGCCATTATCTTTCCTCCAAATATGTCATTAAAAAATGTTATTCAAACCGAATAGTGAGTTGTTTTTGTTTGATTGCCTCCCGTGCTTTGGGAGTGACAATTGTTCCTTTGGGGACGATGATTTCTCCGGCCAATTCATGCAATCGAAGAATATGATTTTCTGTCAAAATCGGCGTCTTATAGCTGCTCATATCGATCTTTTCGGATTTGGTTCGTATGCCGGTTGTCCCTGTTGATTGGGCTGAATGGTTACTGGGCTCACCAGAAGAAATGACCTGAATGCCCCGTTTTTCCAGTTCAGCGACAACCTCGCGCGCGACCATTTGAATAATTTTTTCCAGAGAAATTTGCTCCAAATCACTACCCTGCTAATTTAATGTCTATTTTTTGTAAAAATCTTTTTTTCCGGAAGAGACGATATCGACAACGCCGATAATTGAATTGTCCGTACAAACGCCCTTTGTCTGGCTGGTCATTCGCGCCGATGAAGATGAACAGGTAAGAACGATATCTCCGAATTTAGAGTTGACTGTATCAATGCAGGCGTA
>NATN01000069.1 GCA_002085355.1 Candidatus Zhuqueibacterota bacterium 4484_87
GTACCAAGTCCGGCATCTGATAAATCATCGTCGTTCTTGGGTCGATCGTCTGAGGCGGTTGGCTCTGATCCTGGATATTGCTGACGACCAGTGCATATTGACCTGCATCGTGTGTGCCAGTGAACAGATGGACTGAATGTTCGTCAACATCCAAATTTGCTTCTAAAATTGGGATTGATGGGATAATATCATAATTGTCGATTTCTTCTGCTGATACGATATCAAGGTTCCTGCTGAAAATGACAATGATGTGGCTGGTATCGACTACCTGAATTTCTGTGATTTCAAAAGGTGTACTTTCAGTGTAAGAATATTCGATCTGGGAGTTTGGCGCTATTACATTCGCCGGATCTGCCTGGTCAGTGATGTTATTCACTGTTAATATATAATTTCCAACTCCATGGGAGGATGTTGTCAGCGTAACTGTTTGACCATTAGTATCCAGCACAGCGGAAGTAACAATAATACCATTGTTAATTTGATAATTTAAGATGTTCGTTGCTGTGGTTTGATCAATTTTTTCGCTGAAATTAATCCGCAATTGGTTTGCAGTAACCAGATTCGCAGAAATGAGTGTTGGCGGAATTGTATCCGGAATGGCTAAAAAGTAGCTGACTTCTTCGGAAAAACTGCTTTCATTGCCAGCCGTGTCATAGGCAGTAACGGCGAAGAAATATTCGAATCCCGGAGTTAAATCAGTAACTGTGTAAATTGTATCAGTGCCGACGTCAACCGTATGATCGTAATTTCGCGAATTAGTCCCAAAATAAACCTTATAGCCCGCGAGATCATTTTCAGTATTCGCGTTCCAACTGACAGTTAAATCGTCGGCAAATAAATTGCCCCAAATTGCAAATAACAAAACTAAGGTGAAAACCAAGCTGCATACGCAAGTTTTGTTCGTCATCACACCTTCCTCGTCCACACGTCCCAAGTGATATATATCTTCCCTGAATTAGTTTCTCAAAGACCTTATTAACCTCCTCTTAAATTTTTTATCATTTTTTCTCCAGTGTAGTTTTAGGCAAGGGCAATTTGTTTCATTTGATTTATCAAGTTTGAATCTGTCCCTGCCCGATGGGCATTTCCAAGGCTGCTGTTCTCTTTTTCATTGGCTGTGACCTCAGGTTTTTGTCCAATTGCTAAACGATAGTATCCTGTAAAATTTTGTTGGGTCATTGATATAGTAAAAACTATTCTTAAACTTGCTTCTTCAAAAGGAAAAAAAGAGGGAGACCTGATAACAAACAGATAATTTTTATTCATCTTAAGGTTTTTCTTTGCTTCTGCCATTGGACCCCTCAAACTATATTTTTACGGAAGATGAGTTTCCTTTTTCTTTGTCATTGCTTGCAAAATGGGTGCCATTCATTTCGGACGGCAAACCGATTTTTTATTTTAATTTTTAACATTAATATTTATAATTTATTACATCAAAATTACTTCGAGGTGATAGATACACTGATAATTTGGGATTTTTCAAGTTGCAATCATTGCCAGCTTACAATGTGAAATACTCATGCCAGATTTTGTTAGATGAAGCCTCTCATAGAAAAATTAAATTTTTCTGCGCATATTTTTCTTGACATTTAAGAATATATTTGTAAATTTATATGAATCATTTCACTTACATGTTTAATTTAATCAAATTATGGCAGAACCGAAAATACCCTTCGATGTGAAATTATTCATTGCGATAACTTATGCCGATGATCAGCTCTATGAACAGGTAAACGGAATTTTACAGAGCAGTTTTGGCCCTGTCGATTGTTTATCGGCAATTTTCCCTTTCGATTATACGCAATATTATACCGAAGAAATGGGGCAAGGTTTGGTGAAACGATTATTGAGTTTTGAACGGTTGATTCCGCCGGATGGACTGCCTGATATTAAACTACAAACAAATCACATTGAAGACCAATTTGCCGTAAATGGCAAGCGTCGTGTGAATCTTGATCCGGGGTACCTGTCGGCTGCCAACGTTGTCATGGCAACTGCAAAAAATTTTGACCACCGCATTTATTTGGGAAAAGGTATTTTCGGAGATGTGCAGTTGCGCTACCGCGGAAATAAATTTCATTTTAGCCCCTGGACATACCCGGATTATAAAGATAAATATATCATTGATTTTTTGGCGCGATCGAGAAAGATTTACATGAAGGAATTTGACAAAATGATGAGAGCGAAAGGGCAGAAGTGACGAAAAAACTCCGCTACAAAGACGCAGGTGTGGATATCGCCGCCGGAGAGGCCAGCGTAAAAGAAATAGCCAGATTGGCAAAATCGACTTTCAGCGATGCGGTGCTGAAGGATATCGGTTTGTTTGGCTCATTTTTTCAGATTGATAAAGAGAAATATGAACACCCGGTTTTGGTTTCCAGTGTGGACGGCGTGGGGACAAAGTTAAAAGTTGCTGTTATGGCTGATGTTTACGACACAGTAGGTGAAGATTTGGTAAACCACTGTGTTAATGATATTATGACCTCTGGAGCGGAACCGTTATTCTTTTTGGACTATCTCGCATTTGCTCACCTGGATGGGGAAATTTTGGTGAAAATAATCGAAGGATTCGCTCGCGGATGCCATAATGCACACTGCGCGCTCATCGGTGGGGAGACCGCGGAGATGCCCGGATTTTATCAGCCGGGTGAATTTGACATGTCGGGAACGATCGTCGGCATTGCAGATCGGGAGAATGTGATCGATGGCAGCAAAGTTGTCAGCAGCGATGTCTTGGTAGCGCTCCCGTCAAACGGTTTGCACACGAACGGTTATTCGTTGGTGCGAAAAGTTTTTTTTGAAATGAACAGTTTTGATGTCGAACAATTCATACCTGAATTAAACAGCACGCTAGGTGATGAATTGCTGCGAGTGCATAAATGCTATCAGACAGCGATCAATGCTGTCAAATTTAAGGATTATCTCCATGGGATGTCTCATGTCACTGGCGGAGGCATTGAAGGAAACACAAAACGATTGTTGTCAGAGGAATTATTGCTGAAGATTGATTGGGATAGCTGGGAAATCCCACCTCTATTTCAACTAATTCAGCGTTTAGGAAATATCGAGACTATAGAAATGAGACGCGTTTTCAATTTGGGTGTCGGCTTTGTTTTTATTGTCGAGAAAAATCATGTAGATAATGCGATTACCGATTTGCAGAAAACAGGAGAAAAACCATTTATCATTGGGGAAATTCGATGAGTTTAAATTCTGAAAAACAAAATGTCGCCGTGCTAGGCGCTGGCAGTTGGGGAATGGCGCTGGCAATGGTGCTTGATTTCAATCAGCACAATGTCACTTTGTGGGAATTCAGACCTGACGCTGCAGAAAAGCTGCAAAAAACACGGGATGCAAGCGAATTTTTATCCGGGATTCAACTGCCGCCAACTATTGCAGTGGACAGCGATTTGGAAAAAGTATGCAACGGAAAAGACATTCTTGTCATCGCAGTGCCTTCACATGTAGTGCGCGAGGTGGCGACGAAAATCGGGGCTATGTCAATTGCGCAAAAACCGAAAGCTGTTGTGAACGTAGCAAAGGGCGTCGAGAATGAAACTTTACTACGTATGTCACAGGTTTTGCAGGAGTGCGTGCCTTGGCTGAATGCAGAAAATGTGGCAACTTTATCAGGTCCGAGTCATGCGGAAGAAGTGAGCCGAAAAATACCGACAGCGATTGTTGCAGCAAGTAAAAACCTGAAAATTGCTGAATATATTCAAAAAACGTTCATAAATAAATATTTTCGCGTTTATACGAATCAGGATATCGTCGGCGTTGAACTGGGTGGAGCGCTGAAAAATATCATTGCATTGGCTGCGGGAATTTGCGATGGCGCGGGTTTTGGAGATAATACAAAAGCAGCATTGCAGCCGCGCGGATTAGTGGAAATGGTGCGGCTGGGAACTGCCATGGGTGCCGAAGCTATCACATTTGCTGGGCTTTCCGGCATGGGAGATTTAATCGTTACCTGTATGAGTCGCCATAGCCGCAATCGTTACGTTGGTGAGCAAATCGGAAAAGGCAGAAAATTGCAAGAAATTTTAGACGAGATGGTCATGGTTGCGGAAGGAGTCAAGACAACTCGTTCCGCTTATGAATTGAGTAAAAAATACAATGTGGAAATGCCCATCACAGAGCAAGTGTTCCAGGTGTTGTTTGATGACAAAAATCCGGAAGACGCTTTGTACGAATTGATGATGCGAGGGCCTAAAGAAGAGAAATGGGGTTAGGCATCCGACTAAGTGAAAAAACGAGAGGATAAGAATAATGAAAAATGAGACTTACATCGCTGATATTTCACAACATAAAGATCAAGTTGTCACCGTGTCCGGCTGGCTTTACAACCGCCGTTCCAGCGGAAAGGTTCATTTCCTGCTGGTGCGCGATGGTACGGGAATTATTCAGGCTGTTGTCGGCAAAAAGGATGTGGATGAAGAGACATTTGAAAAATGCAAGGAACTACCGCAGGAATCTTCGCTGAAAGTCACAGGATTGGTTCATGAGGATCATCGTGCGCCTGGTGGTTTCGAACTGCATGTAAACAAAGTCGAGATCGTCCATATTGCACAAGATTATCCCATAACGCCTAAAGAGCACGGTACAACTTTTTTGATGGATCACAGGCATTTATGGTTGCGTTCGTCCAAACAACATGCCATTTTGCGCGTGCGGCATGCTATCATTCGCGCCGCTCGTGATTTTTTTGATAAAAAAGGTTTCACGCTGGTGGATGCACCGATTTTTACGCCAGCCGCCTGTGAGGGAACGAGTACGCTTTTTGAAACGGACTATTTTGGCTCCAAAGCTTATTTGACTCAGAGCGGCCAGCTTTACATGGAAGCGGCTGCAATGGCGTTCGGCAAAGTTTATTGCTTTGGTCCCACGTTTCGCGCTGAAAAATCAAAAACGAGGCGGCATCTGACAGAGTTCTGGATGATTGAACCGGAGATGGCGTATTGTGATCTCGACGGAAACATGGACATTGCCGAAGAATTTATCGAATATATCGTGCAGCGCATTCTGGAAGAGAACAAAGAAGAATTAAAAAGATTGGAAAGAGACACCAGCAAGCTGGAAAAAGTGCAACGTCCTTTCCCGCGGATCAGTTATGACGAAGCAGCGAAAATGCTCAAGGATGCAGGTTTGGATTTTGTTTATGGTGATGATTTTGGAGCGCCGGACGAGACCTACATCTCAGACCAGTTTGACAGGCCAGTCATGGTGCATCGCTATCCGGCAGAGGTGAAAGCTTTTTACATGAAACCGGATCCTGCTGATTCTACCAAAGCGCTCTGTGTTGATGTTTTGGCTCCCGAGGGCTATGGCGAAATAATCGGCGGCGGGCAACGTGAAGATGATTATGATAAATTGATTGAAAAAATCAAAGAACACGATTTACCCATGGAAGCGTTCGAATGGTATCTGGATGTTCGGCGTTACGGTTCTGTGCCACATGCAGGTTTTGGAATGGGCATTGAGCGCGCTGTGGCGTGGATTTGTGGCTTGAAACACATTCGTGAGACTATTCCGTTTCCGCGAACAATTAGCAGAATCCAACCCTGATTTTTCAAAAAAGCAAGAGGGAGGCAAAGAACAGATTTGTCTCCCTTGATTTTATTATGTGATCAGGTTCACATCAATTTTTGTTGAAAACCATTATCTTCCGAGCAAGAAAATTATCTTGAAAATTTAATCCTTTTGTTTCTTTTTTAACTGGTGCCTTGAATGAAAAAGAAACCAATCATCGGCGTTATTGGCCAGGGCGGGCCAGTGGATGAAGAAATTTTGCTCCTCGCTGAACAGAGCGGAAAACTCATTGCGCAACGCGGCGCGATGTTAGTCTGCGGCGGATTGGGAGGTGTAATGGAAGCTGCTTGCCGCGGTGCAAAATCAGAAAATGGGACAACTATTGGAATTTTACCGGGACAAAATATCAGTGAAGCTAATGATTTTGTTGATATTCCCATCGCTACGGGGTTAGGCGAGGCGCGCAATAGCATTGTAGTGCGAAGCGCAGAAGTCATCATTGCCATCGGCGGAAGATTCGGGACACTTTCGGAAATTGGCTTTGCATTGGCGTTCGGGAAAAAAGTAATCGGCTTGCGCACCTGGCAGGGAATTGACGGGATCCATTATGCGGAAAATGTGGAACATGCTGTGAAATTAGCATTTGAATTCATTATTTAAATTTTAAATTCTTCGATTTTTTTATTGAAAATATTTCCCCAAATTACAAGGAGCAGACGATGCAAATTTCTGCCCACATTATTATCAAGGGGCTCGTTCAAGGCGTAGGTTTCCGCTGGTTTGTTGAGCGGGAAGCCGACAAGCTGGCCCTGAAAGGGTTTGTACGGAATCTCCCCAACGGAGATGTCGAAACAGAGGTAGAAGGAGAAAAAGGCCTCATTGATGAATTTGTCCAACAATTGAAAATCGGGAATCGCATGTCCAGAGTTTCCGATGTGATAGTTACACCAGGAGATTTTACGGGAAAATTCACTGATTTTCAAATTAGATTTTAAGAAAATTTGTGTGCCCCGTTACTGTGCCCAACGAATAGTGAAGGAGACGAGATGGATACGTTGAAATCGAAAATAAGGGATGTCCCTGATTTCCCCAAGGCCGGAATAATTTTCAAAGATATTACAACTTTGCTCAAAGATGGCGACGCATATTTTCGCTCCATTGAGGAATTAGCCGCCCGATTCAACGCTGATGATATCGACAAAGTACTTGGTGTGGAATCGAGGGGATTTATTTTTGCAGCGGCGCTGGCGTACAAATGGAAAAAAGGCCTCGTGCTGGTGAGAAAACCGGGCAAGTTGCCGGGAGAGAAATTGTTGCAGAAATACGAGTTGGAATATGGCACTGATGCCGTGGAAATTCATCTTGATGCCATACAGAAGGGCGAGCGGGTTTTAGTGGTGGATGATCTTCTTGCCACTGGCGGAACCATCAGTGCAGCAGTAAAATTAACCGAACGGCTTGGTGGAAAAGTCATCGGCATTGGTTTTTTAATTGAACTTACTTTTTTAAATGGCAGAAATCTTTTAAATGACTACCGGGTGGAAAGTTTAATTCAATACGATGTTGAATAATGGATAATCTCCATTTTTGAATAAAGTTTCTTCGTTTTTAAATTATGCTTGACTTTTTGCTTTTTTGTTAATATCTTGAAACTAACTAATGTTAAATGATAAGGGGTTTTGAATATGAGGAAATTTCCCTTTCTTTTTATTGTTCTTTTAGTCATTTTTTTTGTGAGCATTGTTAGCTACGCTGGCGGCAGATGGTACAATTTTTACGATCAAGCCTTGAAACTAATGCAACAGAAACAGTATGCTGCTGCAGTAGAGAAATTTAATCAAGCGCTCAAAACAAAATCAAAAGATACAAAAAAAATCAAAACCTACGGAATGCACTTCATTTCATATTTTCCACATCGGGAAAAAGGAATTTGTCTATTTTATTTGGGACAGACAGAACAAGCTCGAAATGAGCTCCAGCTTTCCATAAGGCAGCAATATTCCCAGCGAGCTCAAGATTTTCTGACAAAAATTAATGGCGGTGTAGTACCGCCCCCGGCACCGCCAGTACAATTGCCTCCCAAAAAAGAAGAAATAAAAGTAAAACCCCTCCCGCCAAAACCAATACCCCAATCCACTTCTCCGAAACGTGTCGGTGAACGAATGGGAATTGCAGTTTTGCCATTTGAGAGCAAAGGCTTGGGGCAGGAAATGGGCGAAATCAACATTGTTGAGCAGATGATGACAACTTTTTACAGCACCGATCGTTTCAAACTTTTTGAACGCACTCAGTTGGAAAAGATTCTGGAAGAACAAAAATTGGGGATGACCGGAGTAATTGACGCATCGACTGCAGCTGAGATCGGAAAGGGTATCGGCGTGGATGCCATTGTGCTCGGCTCTGTGACTCGCGCAGGTTCCAATATCGCCATTGACGCGCGGCTTATCGACACAGAAACGGCAGAGATTATCACTGCTCAGGACGATATGTGCAAACGAACGACAATCCCTGAACTCAAAGCGATGATCAATCGTCTGGCGCAAAAAATTGTAAGTGATCTTCCTTTGGTTGAAGGTTACGTCATTGGCGTCAAAGGCGATGATCTGACGCTGGATTTTGGCCTGGATAAAGGTGTAAAAAAAGGAATGAAGTGTATTGTTTACAGCGAGGGCAGAGAAATCATCCATCCCATCACGAAAAAAGTATTGGGAAAAGAGACCGAGGAATTGGGCGAAGTGCGTTTGATGCAAGTATATCCGCAATTTTCCATCGCTAAAGTCATTCGGTCACAAGGTGGTGTTTTCGAGATTGGCAATAAAGTGATTACAAAATAGATTTATTCCAAAACAAACAGACAAAAAATAATTTTTTAGGAGGAGAGCATGAAAAAATTCGCATTTTTGGCAATTCTGCTATTGCTTTTACCGGAATTTTTGCTCGCTCAGAGTGTAAATTTGAATTTCATTGGTGCCGGCGCCAGAGCGCGCGGAATGGGTGGGGCTTTCATCGGTGTGGCCGATGATGCTACTGCTGCTTCGTGGAATCCGGCAGGCCTGGCAAGGTTGGAAAAAGCTGAAGCCTCAGTCGTGGGCGTTTATTCGAGTTACACCCCAAGCTCAGACGTTGAAGGCTTCGATGCCGAACCTTACAAGTATTCTCATGTGGGCTTGAATTTCGGTAGTATTGCATTTCCGCTGTCAATCGGCGAGAGAAATTTGGTGGCAACGGTTGCTTACCAGAATGTCATTGATTTATATTACAAATACAGCAGCGATCAGTATGAAACCGAAAGAACCGGCGGCATTTACGCAATTATGCCATCCGTTGGTTTACAGCTCACTCCGATGGTCTCTATCGGTGCCGCAGTAAATATCATCAACGGAACTTCGGATTATAAACAAACTGACAGAACCGGATTCTTGGGTGATAGCGAGGAAAGCTACAGCTACAGTGGAATGAACTTCAGTATCGGTGCTTTATTGGATTTTGAAAGTTTCCGCGTCGGCGCCACATTAAAGACCCCTTTTGGATTGAACGAATCCATGGATGACGAAGATTATGATGTCGATATTGGCATGCCGCAGATGCTGGGAATCGGTATTGCTTTTCAGGCGACGGACGCTCTCTTGCTTGCTGCCGACTATGAAATGCGCAATTATTCAAATTCTAAAACCACTTATAATAAAGCTTACGGCGCTCACCGTGAAAATGATGAGGTTAGTCTGGAATGGGAAGATATTAATCAGATTCGTGTCGGTGCAGAATATCTGCTTATGAGTGGCGACAATATCCTGCCCATCAGATTGGGTTTTGCTACAACTCCGTTGCCTTACAAGGATCAGGACGATAAACAAGTTGTTGGCGCAAATTTCACAGCAGGTTTGGGACTGATCATGGGAAATATCAATCTGGACGTGGGTGTTGAATATAATACTTATACATACGAAATCCAGAATGTCGGGGGGAATAATAATTATTCCGATAACTATTTGAGAATCATCTTCGCCGGAGTTTTTCATTTCGGTCAATAAAG
>NATN01000269.1 GCA_002085355.1 Candidatus Zhuqueibacterota bacterium 4484_87
GTAAAAATGCAGCAGGAATTACAGTTGGCAACGGAATTTACTTCGCTGTGGTCAATGCCGGGGGAGTTTTTCAAAAAGTAAAAATGATAAAAATACGATAGTATCACCCTCTAAAATGCTGAATCTAAATTTTTCCCAACGCCTGCTTTAAATCTTCAATTAATTCATTCGCATCTTCGATCCCAACAGAGAGGCGCACGAGGCTCTCACTGATGCCGGCTTTGGCACGATCCTCTGGGCTGAGAGCTGCGTGAGTATTTGTAATTGGCTGATTTGCCAGACTGGTAACGCCACCGAGGCTGGTGGCCAATTTGATTTTTTTTAGCGAATCCATAAATTTTTTTGTCGCGTCAAAATCAGCATCAAGATCAAAACTCAACATTCCGCCGAAGCCGCGCATCTGTTTTCTGGCAATTTCATGATCCGGATGCGACGGCAAGCCCGGATAATTTACCACACGAATTTTTTTCTCGGATTGCAGGAATTGAGCAACTTTCATCGCATTCTCATTTTGTTGGCGAATGCGAATATCCAACGTTTGCATACCGCGAATTGCCAGGAAAGCGGTCATCGGGTCCATCACACCGCCAAATATTTTCCTGTATTTCCAGATAGCAGTAGCTAAATCAGTATCGCAGACAGCGAAACCAGCAGTAATGTCGTGGTGGCCTCCAAGATATTTTGTCGCACTGTGAATCACGACGTCCACGTCAAAATCTTTGGGGTGCTGATTCACTGGAGAGGCAAAAGTCGAATCCAGGATCACAACAGCGCCTTTTGCATGAGCAGCTTCGATCAGCGGAACAATGTCCACCACTCGCAGCAAGGGATTTGTCGGCGTTTCCAAATATAAAACAGAAATTCCTTTCTCCATTTCTGCCATGAATCGGTTTTTGTCATGGCAATTTACCGCCACAGTCTCAATGCCAAATTTAGGCAGAAAATCAAAAAGGAACTGGAAAGTACCTCCGTAAATTTCCGTCTGCGCAACAACTCTGCCTCCTTTTTGCACCAGCGCCATGACAGCAGTCGTAATCGCCGCCATGCCGGAACCGAAACCCACTCCGGCTTCGTAGCCTTCAATCTGAGCCAGCATGGCTTCTGCTTCTCGGACAGTGGGATTGTCCCAGCGCGAGTAAAGATAGCCGGATCGATGCTGCACAACATCGATCAGTTCATCAGAATCTTCAAAACGATATGTCGCCGAAAAAACGACCGGCGGGATTACTGGCTTACCTTTCATTTCACCCTCTGTTTTTATCAAAAAACTTATTAGCCTTTCCTCGAACTAAAGTTTTCGATATTTCACCAGATAGCTTTTCCTGAACAAAGCTGTTCGCGGCAAATATTTTTTCAAGGGTCGAATAAATTTTGATTGCCGCAATATTTTATCAAACTTATTTTTCCATGTTTTGTCGCTTATGCCTTCCAAAATGATGCACTCACCGCCGGGTTTCAAAACGCGGTACATCTCATCCAGCGCGCGAACGCGATATGGAAATTTGTGCAGCGCATTGGTGCAAATTACAAGATCAAAATAATCATTCTCAAATGGCAACTCATCCGCAGAAGCACGATGAAATTGAATATTGCCATTGGGAAATTTGCCCTCATTTTTCCTAACAATTTTTGCATTGACATCTACGCCGTGGAATTCTCCGCCCGGCAGCAAAGACGCTAATTTTTTCAATAATTCTCCGCTCGCACAACCCACATCCAAAATGCGCTGCTGTCCGTTGAGATTAATTTCTGACAAGACAGATAAACTGTCCGGTGTGAAAAAACGCATCCGTTTTCTGTACCGAAAATTTCCCGCTCGTGATTTGTCTTGCTTTTTCACAGTTAAATCTCCAAATTTTGCCCCTGAAGTACTGTTTTTTTGAATCCAAAATATAGAATTTAATTCTGATAAAATCAAGCAAATTATAGTGAGATTTGAAATTAAATTTTCAATGAAATTGATATTGAAAAATAATAACTCAATAACACTTTGCCAAAAATTGATTTACTTTGTTGACATTCAGAGGAAATTTGATTATATTGTAATGGCTTCAAAAATCAAAATTGAAATCCACAAGCGTTGACCGGAGGGAAAAACATGCCGGCAAATCTGACGCCGCAATATATGGCAGCGGAAGAACGCTACAAATCTGCAAAGGACGACCGCGAGCGGCTGAAAGCATTGAAAGAAATGCTTGCCATGATTCCCAAACACAAAGGTACAGAAAAATTACAAGCAGACATCAAACGCAAGATTGCCCGAATCAGGGATGAACTGGAAGTAAAAAAATCAAAAGGCGGGCACAGATTTAATTTTAGTGTGGAACGCGAAGGCGCGGCACAGGTGATGGTCGTGGGAACGCCCAACGTTGGAAAGTCATCGCTGATCAACGCGCTGACCGGAGCTAATCTGGAAGTCGGTGACTATCCGTTTACCACGCGAATCTTTCACCCGGCGATGATGCCGGTAAAGGATATTCAGGTGCAGCTCGAACCATTGGATGATGCGCACTGGGTGAGTATCAGAACATTTTTTGTAGGGAATAAAGCAGACTTGCCGAACGCTCCTGAAAATTTTCAGGTAATTGAAGAATTATTCGGCGAAAGGTTTGAGATCATTCCGGTTTCCGCAAAAAATAAAACAAATCTGGATTCGATCAGACTCGCTGTGATGGAGACTCTCCACATCATTCGTGTTTATTCGAAGCGGCCGGGTCATGAGCCGGAGATGGAAAAACCGTTCACTTTCCGCAGCGGCGAAACATTAATGGATTTCGCCAAAGCGGTGCACAAGGACTTTGCCAAAAATCTTAAATTCGCCCGCGTCTGGGGAAAAGACGTCTTCGACGGGCAACGCATCAACAAGGATTATATTTTACAGGACGGAGACGTGATAGAATTGCACCTGTGAGATATTTCAGGGCGGACGCCACAGGCAGCCCGCCCCAAATCAGCCTCACATGTCTTTATGCTTGCTGCTCTTTAATTACGTTTTCGATGTACTTCACTGCCTCTCCGACATTCTTCACTTGCAGCGCTTCATCTTCGTCCATTTCAATATCAAATTCAGATTCAAAAGCAGCCACTAATTCAATGCTCGCCATGGAATCAGCGCCCAGATCATTGACGAAATCGGAATCTTCTTTGATATTCTCCAGCCTGACATTTAGCTGGCGCGAAACGACCTCTTTCACTCTTTGTGCAATATCCATTGTTTCCTCCCTCAATTCTATGGAAGTTTTGCAAAATTTTCTCTTTTAAATCGGCTTACTTATTTAAAACTTCTGATCAGGCAAAACTTTTCTTTATCCAAAAAGTCCGTTCTTCTTTCGTGAGTTCGTACACAACCCGAAACATCTCTTCATCCTCCGCTGTCATTTCCACTCCGCGACGCGACATGGCTTTACCCGATGTTTCAATCATTTTCTTCATTCCCCGGCCCTTTGTCACTTTATCGTTCAGGTACCAGCAGAACGACGGGACAAATTTAGGAATCAATTTTCCGGAACCGACGACATTGGACATCACACCGATCATCGCACCAGTGTTGATGATAGTACCGATACTCGTCTTTGTATGGTCTCCGATAAAACTGCCCACTTTCATGTCTTCAGAATCGGTTAATTCACCTTTTACATAGAGCTGCACTGAAGAATAATCGTTTTTCAGGTCGCTGTTTGTAGTGAAAGCGCCCAAATTCACCCACTCGCCCAAATAAGCATGTCCCAAAAATCCATCATGATGTTTATTGCTGTAACCGTGAATGATGCTTTCCTCAATTTCGCCGTGCAAACGACAGACTGGGCCGAAAGAACAGCCTTCACGAATATTGCCGCCGAAAATGTACGTATTTTCGCCGGTATAATTGGGTCCTTCAATATGGGTCATCGGATGAATAATGGCATTCTTGTCGATAATGATGGGGCCGTTCGTGGTATCAAGCGTCACAAAAGGTCTCACTGATGCACCTTCGGCGATGTGAATCAGATTTTTATCTCCTACTATTGCAGCCTGTGAAGATAACTCACCATGAATCCCCTTATCGGGCAAGCGATCAAAATCAGCTTTAATGGCGCGACTGTTGTTCTGCACCAAATTCCAGGGAAAATCAATCATTGTGGCTGAAACAGTCTTGTTTGGCAGCTTACTTTTCATTACTTTCAGCAACTCACCGAGAGAAGAAACTGATGAATCAAGATTTTCTTTCTTCACGAAAATGAAAGCCAACTGGCCTTCTATCTCAAAATAGCCTTCTTCCCCTGAAGCCAGCTCAATATCTAACGCCAGTAATCTGCCATTGACAATTAAAAGATCATCCCCTTGCAGCGAAGACATCTGGTTCACGCGATTCGAGCCAAATTTTTTGCTGAATACCGGCACCAAATAGTCGCGCATGAAATAGAATGAATCGGGATTCTTAAATTCGCGTTCAATCCGTTCCCGCAAACTGATGGTGCCACATTTCAATTCAAAAACAGGCCGCAGGTAACTGATGGGATACAATTTGTCAAAAAATTCATCTTCAAAAATAATCAGTCTCATTTGTTGCTCCTTCTTCTGCTTCAATTTATGAAAGATAACCGGAATATTTTCTCGTCAAAAGTGAAGCCGCATCCTCATCGCATACGATCGTCGCTTTGCGGTGCATCTGTACAATTGTCGCCGGGTATAATGCGGTGATCGGCCCTTCCACTGTCTGTTTGATCGCATCGGCTTTCTGGCTGCCACTGGCGAGGAGAAGAAGCTCTTTGGCATCCATAATTGTTCCTACGCCCATGGTAATAGCGTATTTGGGCACCTCTTCATCTTTCTCAAAAAATCGTGCATTGTCTCTCTTGGTCAATTCATCGAGCGTTTTGATGCGCGTTCGTGATCCCAGAGAAGAACCAGGTTCATTGAAAGCAATATGACCATTCGCGCCGATGCCTAAAATCTGCAGGTCGATTCCTCCTGCTTTCTCAATTTTTTCTTCATACCATTCACAAAATAGTTCCACATCGTTCGCCATTCCCTGGGGAATATGCACGAAACGTTTGTCCACATTAATATGTTTGAACAAATTTTCCCACATGAAATAATGGTAACTCTGCGGATGCGACGGCGGCAAGCCAACGTACTCGTCGAGATTAAAAGTTGTTACTTTTGAGAAATCCAGACCTTCTTCGCGATGCAAACGAATTAGCTCTTTGTAAGTTCCCAGCGGCGTACTGCCGGTGGCAAATCCGATGACACAATCCGGTTTTTTGCGAACAAGTTCGGAGACGATTTGCGCTGCTGTTCTGCTCATGTCATCATAATCCGATTTAACAACAACTAACATGGTGTGATCCTCCTTCAATTGATGTTTTTATAGCAAGCAATCTAAAACAAAAAAAAAAGTTAGTTCTTCCCCATATTATTAATTTACAGAATGGACCATCTTGGGCATGCGTTTTCAATGAATGACGATGTTGCACTCTCATTCATAATTCTTTCACTTTTTTGGCAGCCACGCGCTGAATCAAAGCGGCATCTGCCTGCAGTTCCCCATCAATCTCAAATTCAGGTGCCATATTTCGCGCAATTTCCGTTGCGCTGATCACTTTTTCAGTTTCTGCATGTGTTGCGCTGCCTTTTGTTGAAAAAGAAAGCATGGCGATTTTAGGCTCTATGTTCAACAGTTTCTTCGCATTTTTTCCTGTCACCACCGCAATTTCTGCCAATTCGTCAACAGTTGGTTTAATGGAAACAGCGCAATCCGCAAAGACCAAAATGTCACGACCTTCAAGCGACTGTGGCAAAGCCATGATAAAAAATGAAGAAGGCGCTGAAATGCCTTTCTGGAAACCAATTGTCAAAGCTGCCGACTGAATGACAGAACTCGTAGTGTGC
>NATN01000270.1 GCA_002085355.1 Candidatus Zhuqueibacterota bacterium 4484_87
GTGGGATAAATCGTGCTTGGCACATAAAAATCAGGCTCCACTGTCGCATTACCTGGCTCAAAAAACACGATGGGCACAACCGGAAACTCGCTGTATCCGTAAACAATTTTGCTTGAACGGATGGTATCGCGATCCGCATAAATAACACCGCGCGGGATGGTAACTGCTTCGCATTTTCCTGCATTATTTCCTTCATTTAATTCATATATTTTGTTTTCCGGATCTGCGATCACAGAGAAATGATGAATTCCTGTTCTGTCTGTTTTCCATGAAAAATATTTCTCAACTGATCGGTACGGTCTAATCTTGGAAATGACAAATTCCTGGGCAATTTTTTTTGAGCCATCACAGACAAATGAATCACTCAAGACAACGCGAAAACTCTCACATTCACAGCCGCCTTTGTTGTTTATAACGATCTTAATGCGCCCCTGGTAATTATCTTCATCACCAGCAAGATTATGACTTGGGATGAAACTCACCTTTGCGATTTCAATATCCGCCGCAGAAATGACAAACGATGCCAACTCATTCGCGCGACGGGCATGTCCGGCGCGGTCAACAGCAATCGAAGTCCAGGTATATTTGCCTGGGTCAAGCTGGGAGACTTTGAGAAAATTTTGGTCTGCTTCTAAATCGAGCAACACTTGTTTGCTTTTTTCCTTAGTATTTGCGACAATTTCTTTAACCGCATCAACAACATTTTCCTCTCTTTTGTCAATCAGCACCCGATAATGAATTTGATCGCACTCATCCGGGTCAACGGCATCTTCCCATGACAATTTTACCGAATCAAAGTAGCAATGCTGAGGCGTCGTGTAAGCATGCTTCAGGTGGAACGGTTCAGGCGTGACCGTGTAAATACTCACTGCGCCTTCGCGCGTGAATCCCAACGCTTCTCCGAAATCCCGCTGAGCATAATCAAACTGTACGCCGTTATTAAAAGCGTCCAATCCAATGGTAGCACCAAAAGCAATATCTCCCAGATCTTCACTATTCATCATGTATCCGCCACGAATACCGATCAAATTGCGGAACCAGTACTCCGCACCAAAGCCAAATTTCATATTGCTGTATTTAAATTTAGAAACGTCAGCAGCAAAAAGAAAACGGTGGTTGGGACAGAGCAAAAAACGATATGAAAAACCTGCCCTCGCTCCCATTGGTAGCGGATCTTTTTCATTGATGTACGCTGTTTGAAAGCCGAAATTCTGCGCAGCAACTCCCAACGTGAGCATATTTTCGAACACCTTCATGCGAAACATAACGCCAACATCAACCGCAGCAATTTTTGAATCGCGATCAAGCAGCTTGCTGTAGCCAATTTTTGCATTCATACCAAGGGATAGTTTCGGCGTTAACCAGTCCAACCGCTGGCCGAAAGAGATCACTCCCAACATATTGCTCGCACTCCCTTTCTGAGCGGAACCGGCTTCGGTGGCATCCCATTCCGGCATTCCATGATAGAGTAATCCGACGCCAATTGCTGTTTTTCTGCTGCCGAGCCAGTTAAACTGTTTCACTCCCGACACAGCGCTGTAATACATGTCAGCAAAATATTTATTGAACATGGCAGAAACTTCCCAACGCCGCAAAAAGCCAATACCAGCCGGATTCCAGTAAATAGTGTACACATTATCGGCTACACCGGTAAACGCAGATCCCAATCCCACTGGCCGCGGGCCAATCGGCACTTTCAAAAAATTCACACCGGTGCTCGTATTCTGAGCGAAAATTACCGATACAGAAAGAAAAACCAAAATTGAAGCGATGGTGATATATTTTTTCATTGATATTTCCTCCAATTTTGCCAGACACAGATTTAGTGCAGCACGATGACTTTTCGCCATTGGTTATAAGAGCCCGCCTCTATTGAAATCACGTACACATCATTTCCCACGACTCTGCTGTTTTTATCTTTTCCGTCCCAGGAAATGTTGTGCTCTCCGGCAAGCATTTTTTCATCCAGCAATTTTTTCACATGTTCACCAGCGACATTAAACACATTTATTTTCACTTGGCTGTCTTTGATGAGCGAATATGTGATCGTCAGATTTTCTTTTAACGGATTGAAACTATTTTGTTGCAAATATGCTGAATTTTTTGCTACAACGACGAAACTTGCAGAAGCCGTGTCTGCCCGATCAAACCAATCCACAAAATCCAGAATCACGCGGTAAATCTCGCGCTGTTCACTTTCGCCGCTGCTTTTCCAGATTAAAGTATTTTCAAAAGCAGGTTCAATTGCCAAAGAATCGTTCGGCGCCATTGGCATCAGTGGCTCAATTTTATTAGACTTAATTTTATTGCTATATTCGGATTTATCCAACCCCAGCGCTGACGTACCCGGATATTGAATCCAAATATCCCATTTTTTCAATGGCGTTTGTCTGCTGTAATTTCTGCAGAATTAATCAGTTGAAAATAATACGGAGGCATTTTTTCTTTAACTGTGACATTGTAGGTAATGGATTTTACTTCCGACGCAGCTAATTTTGCAATCTCCCACCGGAGTGAATCATTTCCCTGCCAAGCAGGAGCTTGAGAAAAATTCCCGATCGTTGCAATGGAATCAGGAAGCAAATTGGAGATTTTGCAATTTTCCACATCTTCATAACCCGCATTGCCAAAATTCAACGTGTAACTGAAAGTTTCGCCGGGTTTGGCAAAAACTTTGTTCGTCATGTCATCAACAGAATCGGGTCGCGCAAAAATTGTCACCCAGAGATCCTTTCCCTGACGAGGCGCTTGATAATACAAAACATCTTCTGAATTCCGCCCGGCAAAATTCAAAGAAAAATCTACTGCACGCCATTCTCCATTGGTCGAGGGATCGGTGCTGGAGTGAATGACAAAATAAAAATTAGTCATCCGATTCAGCAAATTGTTAAAAATTTCTTCAAATCCTGACCATTGATTCAGCGGGAAATATTTACCGCCGGTATTCTGCGCCAACATTACCAGATCCGGATCGCCGTCTGCACTGCAATCAATAATATTCACCGGTACATTCGCTTTAATGGAAAATTCAGCGACCTCATTCAAAATATGCGAACTGGCATCATCGAAGCCCGCTGTCATCAGAACCACAGACTTCATGCCAGAGGCGCTCAGTAAATCAGAAGCGCTCTGATAAACAGCATCGTAAAGCGCAGCGCCGTTCCCGGTAGCGCCCAGCGCGGAAATTTCAGCAGCAAGCTCTGATTTATTTGATGTTAATGGCATGACATTTTTTACATCATTGGCAAAGCGATACAAAGCTAATCTGTCATTGGCGGCAAGTACCCGTACAAAATCTTGAGCCGACGTTTTTGCATCATCAATGACGGACGACATATCAGAATTCGTATCAAAAATCAGCGCGATGGCTAAATCAGCAAAATCGTAATTGCCGCGCTGATTGGCTGTAATCTCCCTGATTTGCAAGGATGGGTACAAACTCTGCTGTGATGGCTGATGCGTATCATTGCGGTAATATTCCACCATTGGCGTCCACAGAGAATCAACGGCAACATTTACGTTTGATTGATCGCCGGCTTTCAACCACGCCGTGGTATCTGCCAACCCATGGATCGGGTAATTGTTTTGATCCAGCACGCTCACCACGCTCATTATTTGATCAGGGAAATTCGCCTGCAAAGTTCCTTTGACCGGTAAATCAAAATCGCCATTTTGGAAGATATGAGAAATATTCAGATCAGGCGGAGCAAAACGCACTGTGACAGTGTCGTAAAAATAGTTGTTGAATTGATAATTTACAGGATCCACATCATGTGGTTCCACAATTTGTGAATCACAATCCACAAAAGCAGTAATGCGGTAAACTCCGGTATCGCCTGGAATCCAGGTAATCGGAGTGAATTGCAGACTGTCAGTTCCGCTCATTACGGAACCGACAAAATGAATTTTATCAAAATATTCCAGTGAGTCTGCTGCTTTGCTTAAATTTTTCGCCCACAGCAAAAGGCAAAATTCCCCCGTGTCCGGCAACGCCGAACCGCCAATATTCAAAATATCGCCGCTGATCTCAATCGGCTTATTCGGAGACCTCCAGCGACCACGCTCTAATTCATTGAGGCGAACGATTAAGTCAGGACGCAAACCATTTGATTTCACCCGAAAACTATCAACCACGACCGCTGTATCATTTGAGAAATAATCTAAATACGCCAGTTGCACAGTAAACAGTACCGACTCTTTATCATCCGGAATTTGCGTATCGAGATAAGGCGGCAAAACAGCAAATGTATCCGGCATCATTGGGGTTTGATTGCTGCGCAAAGCTTCAATTTCCCCGGAATAGGTCGCTTTATCCATTGTGCCATCGCCTTTGTCAATCCAGATATCCCACCATTTAAGGCTTGAAGTGTTTTCAATTTTGAACGTATCCGCTTCCAAAGCGAAAATTTCTTTCGGAGACGCCGAAATTTTTGGCGCTACTGACAGATTCGCAGGGGGAAGTGAAATTGCCAGCACCGTATCCTTCACGGCATTGTCTGACAGCTTTTCATCTGGTTCTCCCGTACATGATACATAAACCGAATCGTAAAGCGGATTTACCGAATTCGGCAAATCATGAGCAACGACAATATCAAAACTCACTTTTTTTATCTCTTTGTAATTCAGAGAATTGAAATTCCAGACAAGCAGCGAATCAGACTGGACAGACGGCGGCGGATCGATATTCAATACCTGCTCCGCATATTTTGGGAGAAAATTTTGTAACTTCACGTTCCGCGCTTTATCATATCCCATATTTCCCACGGCGATTTTATAAGGGATGACGTCGCCAGGCATCGAATATTTCGCAATAATGTGCTTTGTCGCCGGATCGATAACAGTCGAATCAGGAAAAGAATTTTCGGTAACCCACAAATCGATTCCTTCAACCGGCGGCTTGTAATTTGCAGTATCCTGGGCTGTAATGTCGCCAGGATAATTTACTTTTACATCCAGCGTCCGCCAGACGCCATTTTTTTCAGGGTCAGGTGTACTATAAGCAAGTAAATAAAAATTTGAGATTGAATAACTTATATCTTTCATGAATCGTTCGATTTCCTGCCAATCTGAAGACAATAAAAATTTTCCATTGGTCGAGTTAGCAATTTGGGTCAAACTAATAATATCGGCATTACTGCCGTAGCCGATAGTGTAAACAGTTACGCCCATCTGCTGAGCAAAGTTAATGATATAATCCACGTCTTTGGAACTGCTGTTTTCGCGACCATCGGTATAGACGATCACTATTTTTCTGCTGCTTTGCGATGACAGAACCTCGTAAATTCCCTCCAGGATCCCATCAAAAAGAGCTGTCAGTTGACCGATGTTGACCTTACGGTCAATTG
>NATN01000271.1 GCA_002085355.1 Candidatus Zhuqueibacterota bacterium 4484_87
GAGCTCTGGATTCATCACATAGTTCAGAGCAGCTACTAAAGTCGTGCTCTTACCACTTCCTGTAGGCCCTGTCAGTATTACCATTCCCTGTGGTTTTTTTATCGCATTAACAAACTCGCGTTTGGCTATTTCATCAAATCCAAGGGCATCCAGATTTTTTATTACTTTACGGTCATCAAGCACGCGAATGACGACGCTTTCGTATTTTCGATTGTATTGAGAAGTGACAATTGGCAAAATAGATACGCGGAATCGGATGAGGTAATGGTCAATGTATCTCTGAATAAAACCATCCTGAGCCGATTCCCATTCAAAGCGATCTACGTTTTTCGTACGGTCCTTTGCCACTGCCAGAAAAGCCTCCGGCTTGATGTTATCTTTTTTGTGCCACAATTTGAGCCGTCCGTCAACGCGGAAGTAAATTTCCGTCACATTGTTTTCTTTTGGAAAAATATGGATGTCGCTTGCCCCTTGATGAACCGCTTCAATGAGGCTCGCTTCGAACAGATTGACGAGTACGCTTTGATTCACTGCAGAAGCGAGTTCGTCTTCATCGATTTCTTCTTCCTGATCTTCGTCGTCAATCTCAAATTCGTCGCTCGTCTCGTTCAGCAATTTTAGAAATTCATTTTCCTTGGCAACAACTCGGGAAACAAGATTGTCCAGATCTTCCAGTTTCGTATAAGCCAATTCATATTGTTTGATCCCTGCCTTGCTGAGTAGCTTCTCAATTTTCCTGTCAGCAGGGTCTGGTGTGAGGAAAATGATAATATCTTTGCTTTTCTCACTAAAACCAAAAGGGATAATTTTATTTTCAATGAACTCATTTTTAATTTCTGGTTCAAATTCACTTAAATAATTGTTGATAAATTCAACCCAGCCGTCGGAGATTGTTACACGGGAGAGGTCAATTTCTCTGAATGCGTAGATTTTGCAGAATGCCTGAAACACTTTATGCCGGTCATACCCCAGGTCTTCAATCAAAATATCCCTTACGCTGCGCCGGCTGGTGTTTTTTCTCAAGATTTCAATGACTTTCGCCACATCTTTTTCTTGAATAATCCCTTCGCGTTTGAACATTTCCAGCATGGGATTTGTAATTGTCATTGTCTCTGCCATTATTGCATCCCCGGTAATTTGGGTTGAACTACGGCTGTTTCAGACGAGACTATCGTTAATGCTGTCATCACAATCATGATGACGAAGGCTATCACGACCTGAATCATTTCCACGATGCTTTTCATGCGATAGCTGGTCTCTCGTTCGTAGTAATTTGCCACTTGCAACGCTGTTTTTTTCAGCGTGCCGGATTCGGCGCCGGTGTTCAGCCGGGTGATCGCATTTTCTGTGAATACGTCCGCTCGGCGAAGCCCTTCGATAAAACTTTTTCCCTCCTGAACCATCAAAGGAATTGTTATTTCCTTTATCTGCTTTTCCATGTATTTATTGCGACATGCTTCTGCTGCTGTACGGATGACTTCAATATTTTCCCCAGATCCGCTATACATTGAGTGAAAAACACGACAAAAAATTTCAATGGACATCTTGTGAATGAGCGAACCGATGACCGGGACTTTAATGATGTATTTCCCGAAAATAATTTGCCCTTTTTCCGTCGTGAAGAAACGCGCTGCTAAAATGATGGGGGCAAACATGACAACAAGTAGCATGATGATGTGATCTTGCAGAAAATGGCTCATTTGCAAACTCGCTGTAGTCAGAGGCGGCAATTCTGCCCCTACTCTTTCGAATAGCTCCGCTGTCTTGGGAAAAATGTAGCCGATGTAAAAGATGACAGAAAGAAACAAAACCAGCATTGTGATGGAAGGCATTAATAGCGCGCTTTTTAGATTCTTTTTGAATTCAAGATTTCGTTCCAAAAATTTTGCAGTATTATCATAAACCTCTGCCATATTTCCGCTTTTTGAGGCAACGCCCAACATGCGGGCAGCAAATTTGCCCAGCATGCTTTCCTGACGTCGGAACACTTCTTCGCCGTCTTTGCCTTCTTTCAGATCCGTGTGAATTTCACGAATGACGCGGCGCATGGCAGAATTAGTAATGTCTTTTTCCAATAAAGATAAAATTTCATCAAACTGAAGTTTTTCACGCAATAAATCTGCTGACAATCGAATGAATGTGACGATATCTGACTGTGGCGGTTTAAATTTGAAATCAATAATTCTTTTCTGAACGCGAACATCGTAAAATCCCATTTTACGCAGGGCTAATTCTACTTCTTCGCGGGAGTATGCCTGCTGTGAACCTTTAATTTTAGAGCCGTCTCTCTTTTTTATGACATAATCAAAAGTTGCTTTGGGCTGAATATTGACGACAGAAAAATGATGCTGTAAGGAAAGTAATTGAATTTTCGACTTTGCATCTTTGGCATTCTTGGCTTTGATGTAGCCGACAACACGTTGTTTATTCTGATTGATGCCTATGTAGCGATATTCAGCCATTCCTGTTGTCACTCCATTAGTTGAAGATCCCGAACTGAACATGTTTCGAGCCCTCATCTATGAAAGAGGGGGGCTCGAAACTTTAAATTAATGGAAACACCTGTTTTGCCTGGTGTCTGTCTCTGGTTGCGCGATTCCAAATGTCAAGCTCGTTGCTCATAACAGGTGTCCCCATATTTTGATTTGAAAAAATGTCGGACAGATCGTTTTAAACAATCCTCATAATTTTACTTATCTGTCCACGATAGTCGTCGCAAGCGAGTCGGCGAAAACCTCGATTTCTACCGTGCAATTTGTACCGTTTCCGTCTCCGTCCTGGTTACCAATGCCCTTGAGGACAACTTTGGATGCAGTGCCGGCTGTTTTAACAGAATAAGTACCATTGTCGTTGGTCGCTTTTGGCGTCAGTTTTGCAATTCCCGAGGCGTCAGCGCTAAGTCCGGAAAAACTGTTGCCGCCACCGCCCATGCCTGCAGGTTTGACATAATACTGCTGTGCGCGAGCTGCGAGGTTTAACAAATCACCGGTAACTGCCTCAAGATTCGCAGAAGCGGCCGAAGCGCTGAACATGTTGATTCCCACAACGACGGCGATTCCGACGATGATGACGCTCGATGAGCAGAAGTTGTTGCTGTCCCATTTTACATTCTCCTATACAGATTATTTAGATATGCGGAGGGCTCATAAAGAACCCTCCCCGAATTGGTTGTCTTATCGATCAACAATAGTCGTTGCGAGGGAATCCGCAAATACTTCGACTTCGACTGTACAGTTCGTACCGTTTCCGTCTCCGTCCTGATTGCCGACGCCTTTGAGAACGACTTTTGTTGCATTACCGGCAGTTTTGATTGAGTAGGTGCCGTTGTCATTAGTCGCTTTTGGTGTCAGTTTTGCAATTCCAGAAGCATCAGCACTGAGTCCGGAAAAACTGTTGCCTCCACCGCCCATGCCTGCCGGCTTAACATAATATTGCTGGGCCCGGGCAGCCAGATTCAATAGGTCGCTGGTCACAGCTTCCAAATTCGCTGAGGCAGCAGATGCGCTGAACATGTTAATTCCAACAACAACGGCAATACCAACGATGATGACGCTCAATACGATGAGCAAAAGTTGTTGCTGTCCCATAATAACTCTCCTTACTTTTGGTTAACAAAGATACAGGTTGTTTAAAAATTTGAGTGAAATCGCATGTTTTTTCTAACAAAGCAAATCAGTTTTAGCGTCTCCTGATGTCAATATAAATCGAATCGGGAAAGACAACCGCTCGAACTCTGCTCTTTCTTCCGTCCCCGTCTCCGTCTAATTTGCCGTCTCCGCGAAGGATCACTCGGTTTCTTCTTGCTCTGCGAACCTGATAAGTACCATTTTCATTTGAAGGTTGTGTCGTTAAATCATCAATGGTCAAGTTTCTGAAACTTCCACCACCTCCTCCCATAGAAACTGGTTTCAGGTAATACTGTTGAGCTTTTGCTGCCAATTTCAGCAGATCATTGACTAAATAATCCACATTAGCACTTGCAGCATTCGCGCTGAACATGTTGATGCCTACAACTACAGCGACACCAACGAGAATAACTGCCAGAACGATCAACAAAAGTTGTTGTTGTCCCATGGTGTATCTCCTTCTTGGTCACTTTTTCAACCTAAATCTTTGTATCTCACTGTCCTCAAATTCAAAATTATTTTATTCTCATTGTCAGTATAGTTCATTGTATATAAATATGGTCAATTTCTCAATTCATTTTGCTGGAAAGGCAGAGTTCCTTGCTGTAAAAGATGCAATAGGTCGGCCATTCCAAAAGGCTTTGCTAATTTCGGCCATGCTTGTTCTAATTTGAATTTTTGATCATATTCACAAAAATCGTATGCTGACATGAGAATTATTTTGACGTTGGGGTATAACTGCCGGATCAGATTGGCAAGCACATAACCGTTTGTATCAGGCATGCGAACGTCCGTAAGAACCACGTCAAATGGCTTTTCTTTAAGTTTCAATAATGCGTGTTCTGCATTACTGGCTACATCTACTTGGTAGCCCACCCTTCCCAGTCCGATCCGAATAGAAGCTCGGACATTCTTCTGATCATCCACAACCAAAATTTTTTCCATGATGTACCCAGTGTTGTTTACCCAAGTTAGCATTCTCCACAGTTGCAGTCTTCCGATATGTCACATCACTATTTACAAAATTGGTGCCATTGAATTTTAAGAAATTTTAATGGAATAAATTTGATGTTAATTTTAATAAAATCAATAAAAAGAACAAAAGACAACCCATCAGTTCAATTTTTTGGGGAAATTAGAACTATGGCAATTCTTTCATTGTGAAATAAAACAATTTTTCATAATGCAAAATAAAGATGATTTCGGGTTTCGAAAACGACGATGAGAATGCGAGTTTATTGAAAAGAGGGAAGTAGAGTGGAAATTTCAAAGTATCATCAAAACAATAATTTCAATCAGCACAATAAAACCAAAACCCGGCTGCCAGAGACATGCCGGGTTTTGGTACCATCTCAGAGGAGAAAAATGAAAGCTGACAGCAGTCGTCTAATAATGGTAATTAGAAGTAATAGCCAATGCCTACACTTGCGGCAAGGATATTCATGTGGTGCGTACCTGGTTGTTCATAGCCGTTTTCAAAAGGTATCTCTCTATCCTGTCCCATTAAATATTCCATACCGAAGTCGAGACTGATTTTTCCGAAGCAGTAGCTGCCGCCGAAAGTGATGGCGTTGTAAGTAATGCTCGGGAAAATGATATTTGTCGTCTTATCCGGAGCCGGAGCCGGATCATGATAGAAACCAGCGCGCAGAGCCACCGAAGGCGCTACTTTGTACTGAGCGCCGAAACGGATTTGAGTTGCATCTTCCCAATTCATGTGCATGACATTTTGTCCCTGCTGGTCAACTTGCTGGTCCCACACAGGATCTTTGTAGTCAGTTACAATTTCTTTTTCTGTATCAGACCACTGGCTGAACTGGACATCGGCGGTAATGATTAATTTGTCCATTGGCTTCAGAGCGATACCAGCACCAACCCACAGAGGCCATGCCAGATCACGGGCATAATCTGTTTCAAAAGCGTTGTATGCCTGGAAAGCCGAATTCTTTGCTGTACCCTCGTATGAGATGGTAGTTTTTGTTTTCACAGATAATCCGAGGCTCAAAATATCAGTCGGTTTGAACAAAACGCCAAAAGAAGCGCCAAAACCCAGGCCTGAACCTGTTTCCTCGTACTGCGCATCAACCATGCCGTCTTGACCTGGCTGCTGATTGATCGCGTCGTATGTATCCATGGGACGTTTCATGTCCATGAGACCGTAGAAAATATTCAGTGCTGCTCCTACGGAAAATTTTTCATTAACCTGATAAGCAATCACCGGGGAAATATTGAAAACTCCGATTTTGCTCATCCATTCGTATGCTGTGCCAGAGGGCCCGCTGAATGCCGCTAATTCACTCCCGTCCCATTCCGCGCCTAATCCGGCGGGGACGTAAGCAGCGATTCCGACGGTCATTTTTTCGCTGCTGCCCAGAGGCATATAAGCCATAAAATTGGGGCTGATGTAATGGTTTGCTTTTGCAGTTGCATCGATTTTGGCTCCGCCCATGGTGGCCGGGAATGTCAACTGGTATGTGCCTTTGGGCATTACATCTGTGACAAAAAAGGCGACATAAGCCGATTTTAACTGGGCTACGCCTGCCGGATTCCAGTAAACCGCACTGTAATCATTGGCCAGCCCGATGTAAGCGCCGCCCATGCCTAATGCCCGGGTGCCGATACTGTTCAAACTCAAGCCGTTCGCCAGAACAAATGATGCTGAAAAAACGATGATGACGAATACCAGCAACGTTGTTTTGATTCTCATTGATTCCTTCCTCCTGTGAATTGTTCAAATGATTCTTAAATTAGTTACTTAAATGAGTTAAATAGTTTATTAGTCAGTTTTTCCAGTAACAGCTTTTTTGATAGATTTGTCCAGAATGGAAGGCATATTCATAAATTTCATA
>NATN01000006.1 GCA_002085355.1 Candidatus Zhuqueibacterota bacterium 4484_87
CGACAAGCATGGCAAGATTACGAAGAAATGCAGCAGTTGGAAATTGCCCGTGAGCTGGCGCGCATCCATTTACCGGTTTCGCTTTACACCGAATGGTACTGGAAAATCAATCTTCACAATTTGTTACATTTTCTCAAACTGCGCCTCGATCCGACTGCTCAGTACGAAATCAGAGTTTACGCCGAGAAAATTGCCGACATCGTGAAGATGGCTGTGCCCGTCACCTGGGAGGCGTTTGAGGACTATGTGTTGCATGCTGCGGTCGGTTTATCTGAACGGGAGATTCGGGAGTTTTTGGAGAAATTGAAGTAGGTTTTCAAAAACAACGTTGAGGGATTTCGCGAAAGTAAATTTTAATTGGGGATTTTAACATGGGAATCAAGACGGAATTGTTATTAGGAGATTGCAAGGATGAACTGGAGAAAATTCCGGACAATTCTGTCGATCTGATATTCACCTCACCACCTTATGCTGATCAGAGGAAAAACACTTATGGTGGCATTCATCCGGATAGATATGTAGAGTGGTTTTTACCGATTTCAGCCCAACTGTTAAGAGTTTTAAAACCGACAGGAACTTTTGCCTTAAATATTAAGGAAAAAGTTGTTAATGGGGAGCGGAGCACTTATGTACTTGAATTGATATTAGAGATGCGCAAACAAGGTTGGCTTTGGACTGAAGAGTTTATTTGGCACAAAAAGAATTGCTATCCGGGAAAATGGCCGAACCGTTTCAGAGACGCTTGGGAGAGGATTCTTCAGTTCAATAAGAATAAAAAGTTTAATATGTACCAGGAAGAAGTAATGGTGCCAATTGGAGATTGGGCACAAACGCGATTGAAAAAGTTGAGTGAACGGGATAAGATGAGAGATGAGTCAAGAGCGGGCAGTGGTTTCGGGAAAAACATCTCTAATTGGCTGGGAAGAACAAAAGTATATCCAACAAACGTTCTACACCTGGCAACAGAATGCAGCAATAAAAATCATAGCGCTGCTTTTCCGGAAGGTTTACCTGAATGGTTTATAAAATTGTTCACGAAAGAAGGAGATACTGTATTAGATCCATTCATGGGGTCCGGTACAACAGTAATTGTCGCTAAACGAATGCGGAGAAACTCAATTGGAATTGAAATTGTGCCTGAGTATTTTGAAATGGTACAAGAACAGATTAGCCAACCTGCAGTGTTAGATTTGTTTCAATAGGAATATTTGCTATGAATACATTGAATCTGTCGGATGTATATAAATATGTCGAGGAGCATATCAGTTTATTTCATAAAAAAAGAATAGACAGCATAGATAATTTGAAACTGACAAATGTGGTGAAGCGGAAAAATCCATATTTGTTTAAAGCAAAATATGTTTTAACAGCTAATGAAATTGTAACAAGTATTGTTAACGCACATATTTCATCAAATGAAGAGACAATATTCGGTGATTGGTTGGAAGGACTTGCCATTTTTATTAACAAAAAGGTTTATGGAGGATGGAAATCTGGTATTCAGGGTATTGATTTGGAATTTGATAAAGATGAAATTCGCTATATTGTCAATATCAAATCTGGTCCGAATTGGGGAAACAGCAGCCAGATTAAAAAAATGCGTGATGATTTTACAACTGCGAAAAGGACATTGCGGACCAGCAGTTCAAACCTCAATATTGTGGCTGTGAATGGCTGTTGCTACGGGAGGGACAACAATCCGGATAAAGGTGATTATTTCAAATTTTGCGGACAACTATTTTGGGAATTTATATCTGGAAATAGGGAGCTTTATACGGAAATCATAGAACCATTAGGGCATAAAGCCAAAGAAAAGAATGACGAATTTTTGGAATCATACTCTAAAATGATAAATCGATTTACTCTTGAATTTGGGGAGAAATTTTGTGACCCCAACGGAGCCATAAATTGGGAGAAATTGGTCAGGTTTAATTCTTCTGCCTAAGTTAATTCAATTTTAAACTAAACGGCTGACTTTGTGAAAAGTCGGATTCTTTTAAAATTTTATGTTGATGAATTCATTTGAATAAACAGGGAGTACCAAATGAGCGAAAAAATTGAGCATACGGTTGTCGATCGGTTTCTGAAATATGTGAAGTACGACACTCAATCTTCGGAAACATCGGATACTTATCCCAGCACGATGAAACAGAAAGAATTAGGCAAAGCGCTGGTGGAAGAACTGAAAACCATGGGGTTGCAAGATGCGGAAATGGATGAATACGGTTACGTGATGGCAACGCTCGATGCTACCACGGACAAAAAAGTGCCGGTTATCGGCCTTATTGCCCACATGGACACATCGCCTGAAGTATCCGGCAAAGATGTCAAACCGATCATCCATAAGAATTATCAAGGGGGAGACATTGTACTTCCCGGTGACCCGGAACAGATTTTGCGAGAAGAAGACAATCCCGCTCTGAAAAATCAGACAGGAAATGATATCATCACTTCGGATGGTACTACACTGTTAGGAGCGGATAACAAAGCCGGAATCGCTGAAATCTTCGATGCAATCAATCACCTCATCAAACATCCTGAGATCAAGCACGGAAAAATTCGCATCGCAATCACACCGGACGAAGAAGTTGGCGCAGGAACGAAATATTTTGACATCAAAAAATTCGGTGCGGATTATGCTTATACCATTGATGGCGAATCTGCCGGAGAAATTGAAGATGAAACTTTTTCCGCTGATACCGTGCATTTGACAATCAAAGGCGTAAATGTCCATCCCGGCTATGCCAAGGGAAAATTGGTTAATGCCATAAAGATTGCCGGCAGGATTCTGGACCAACTGCCCAAAGATAGGCTCTCTCCTGAAACCACGGAAAAACGAGAAGGATATCTTCATCCTTACGTGATCAATGGCGGCGTGGAAGAGACAACAATTAAAATTTTGGTTCGGGATTTTACTGTAGAAGGTTTGCACGAACATGAAGATTTTCTGCGGGGAATTGTTGAAAAAGTGATGGCAGATTACCCCAAAGCCCAATTCGATTTCAAGATTGAAGAGTCTTATCGTAATATGAAATATAAAATCGATGAAGATCCAAAAGTCGTCGAATATGCAATCGAAGCGGTCAAACGTAGCGGATTGACTCCGATTCGCAATATTATTCGCGGCGGCACGGACGGATCCCGGCTTTCCTATATGGGACTTTTAACGCCAAATATTTTCACAGGTGGACACAATTTTCATTCCAAGAAAGAGTGGATTTCCATTCAGGATATGAAAAAAGCTGTGGAAGTAATCGTCAATCTTGTGGAAATTTGGGAAGAGAAATCCTGATTTGGAGTAATTTTCAAACCGAGCTGCAATGGGCAAATTCCCATTGTCAGCCCGGATTATTTTAAGCACCTTTTCAAAAAAATACGACTCAAACCGAGGTGGGAAAATGATTCAATTAGAGCAAATGACGCTGGCGTGTTTGTTAAAGCAAAGCATTGAAAATTTTGCCGAACATCCGGCACTGGGCTTTGTTGATGAGCAACCGATCACTTATCAGGAAATGTCCGTAAAGATAAAACAACTCATCGCTTTGCTGCATGAATTTCACATCGAAAAGGGCGACAAGGTTGCTATTTTAGGTGAAAATTCACCTCATTGGGGCATTGCTTATCTCGCAATTACCAGTATGGGCGCTATTGTTGTGCCAATCTTGCCAAATTTTCACCCGTCAGAAATTCACCACATTTTGCGCGGTTCGGGTAGCAAGGTCCTTTTTTGCAGCGAGAAATTGGCACAAAAAGTGGATGAGACGAGCATCGATCGGCTAAATACTGTCATTTCTCTTGATGATTTTTCCGTTCGCGAGGTCAATCAGCAATTTGCCTTTCTTAAAGATTTGATAAAGAAGGGGCTTGAAGACATCAGTCGTCTGGGCAAAGCGGCCCGCCAGGTTATTCAGCCTTGCGAAGTAGATATCGATGAGGATGATCTGGCTGCAATTATTTACACCTCCGGCACTACAGGACATTCCAAAGGAGTCATGTTGACGCATAAAAACATTGTCTCCAATGTTCTCGCCATCGGGAAGTTAGTCATGCTTAGCCCCGGTGATCGGTTGATTTCTCTGCTGCCGCTTTCCCATACCATGGAATGCACCGTAGGATTTCTGACGCAAATCGCGCATGGATGTATGATTTATTATTTGCGACAGGCGCCGACGGCGAGAACTTTACTTCCCGCATTGGAAAAAGTGAGTCCGACAATCATGGTTTCAGTGCCTTTAATAATGGAGAAGATTTACAAAAATCAAATTTTACGGCAAATCAACTCCAAATTGCTGACGCGGTTGCTTTACCGGACCGGTTTCGGCAGAAAATTATTGAATAAAGTTGCCGGAAAAAAACTGTATCGTACTTTTGGCGGAAAATTGAGGCATCTTGTTTTTGGCGGCGCGCCTCTGGGAGCAGAAGTAGAAAATTTCCTTCGCGAGGGGAATTTCCCTTATGCTTGCGGTTACGGGTTGACAGAAACTTCGCCGCTTCTGACAGGAACATTGGAGAATGTTAAATTTCAATCCGCAGGCCCTGCTATTCCGGAAGTAGAGATTAAAATTGTCGATCCGGATCCCGAAAGTGGTATCGGAGAAATTTACGCCAAGGGGCCCAATGTAATGAAGGGATATTTTAATGATCCTGAGCGCTCCGCAGAAGTGCTCTCGCCGGAAGGCTGGTTCAAGACCGGCGACCGGGGTTTTCTCGATCAAGACGGATATTTGTTCATCAAAGGCAGATCAAAAAATATGTTGCTCGGTCCCAGCGGTGAAAATATTTATCCCGAAGAAATAGAGCAGCATTTGAATGAATCGGAATTTGTGCTGGAATCTCTGGTTTACCAAAAAGATCGGCGAATCATTGCGCGCGTACATCTGGATTACGATTTATTGGATCGTCAATTCCGTGCAGAAAAACTGACGGAATCGGAGATCAGAAAAAGAATTGATAAGTTACTCATTGAGATAAAAAAAGAAGTAAACAGCAAGGTATCTGATTTTTCTAAAATTCATGAAGTAATTGAACAGACCGAGCCATTTGAAAAAACGCCGACTTTAAAAATAAAGCGCTATTTGTACACCGAAGGGGAGAGATGATTTTTTTGAAATTAACTTAAGCGTGAGGAAGAAATGAATGAAAAAACCCACGGATTTCATTAGCGTTTTCTTTCTTTTTTCTCTTTTGTTAGTTTCTTCGATTCAGGCTCAACAGTCCAGTTGGAAAGAGATTGATGACGGGCTTTTCTGGACGAAAGTAGCAATTCCAAAACAATCTGATTCGATTATTGTCATAAAAACCGATCCGCATTTTTACAAATTCAAACTTCTTTGCGCCGGTGAGTTGGGACATGCGGGTTTGACTGCCAAAGAATGGGCGAAAAAATATAAGTTGATCGGCGTCGTCAATGCTGGTATGTTTCAACCGGACTATAAAAGCAACGTCGGTTATATGAGAAATTTTGACTACTTCAACAATCCACAGGTGAATTCCAGCTATTCCTCGGTAGCAGCATTTAATCCAAAAAGCAAAGACGTTGCCCTGTTTCGTATCTTTGATCTGGATGTAATGCCCATCGAAAAAATTGAGAAAAATTATAACACCATCATTCAAAATTTACGGTTGATCAAACGTCCGGGAAAAAATCGCTGGTCACAGCAGCCAAAAAAATGGAGCGAAGTTGCGCTGGGCGAGGACAAGACCGGGAACATGCTATTTATTTTTTCCAGAGCGCCTCTGTCCATGCATGATTTCAATAAAATTTTGCTTAAATCGCCGATAAATATCGTTTGCGCACAGCACCTGGAAGGCGGACCTGAAGCATCGCTATATTTTTCTCACAAAGATGTCAAAATCAAAGTTATGGGAAGCTTTGAGACTTCTTTTAATGAGAATGATGACATCACTGAATTTTGGCCTATTCCCAATGTTATTGGAATTCAAAAAAGATAAATCGAAAAAGGAGTCATTACATGGAAAAGGGAGAGAGGGTGTTCATTAGCGATCAATTATTTTCCGATTCTTCCGGAACGACGAAGTTGCAAAAAGCCTTGGCATTTTTCGCAGGTATCGTATTAATCATTTCTGGAATTTTAGGAATCAACACTCATAAATCTGGCGGAACGATAATTATTCCGATCATTCAGCTATTTTCCGGAATTGTCCTGGCGACATTCGATATCGTTCAGACGGTTTTTTACAAAAAATTTGGGAAATTATATGTCCGCTTCCTTGAGAATCAATTAGAAATTCGCATTAAACATTTCCAGCCACCGATTCAAATCAATTATGCGGAAATCGATCATATCAAATTTCAGCTTTCCAAGATTCTTATTTTTTTGAAGTCTCAAAAAAATGGCGCGATAAAAATTTCATTGCCATTCAGCAAGGTTGAGGAAATGAGAGACCATTTTAGGAAATTTGCCCAGAAAAATTCGATCCAATTGTCAGAGTAGTAATTGCTGAAAATTTAATTGTTTGCAGTCGAAGGATTTACATAGGTCAGCTTAATTTCCACGCGACGATTTTTTTGTCTGCCCCAGGACGTCTCATTGGATGCGATGGGTTTGTGTTCACCGTAGCCCATCGCCTGGAGTTGGTCCGGTTTGAAGTAGCCATTTTTCACAAAAAATCGCACGACGCTCACAGCACGCGCCGTGGACAACTCCCAATTGGATTTGTAAATTGGCGTGTTGATGGGTACATTGTCCGTGTGTCCCTCTACGCGTATTTGCCAATGGGGATCGTTGTTCATCTTTCGGCGAATTTCCATGGCGATCAGCCGCAATGTGGATTCCGCAGAACGTTTCAAATCTGCGCTGCCTGATTCAAAAAGTACGCCGCCGGAAACTGTAAATACATGCTCTTTCAATCCGCCGAGCGTATCCTGATCAGCATTTTTCAACTGAGCTAATTTATCTTTTTCAATTGCCACTTCATTGGAATCGAGCGCTTCAACTTGTCGATCATTCATGGCTTTTTTTTCAAATATTGTCTCTGCTTGACTCGTCCCCTGGCTTGTGAAGGCATTAAAAATATAGAAGAAAATAAAAAACACCAGCAATAATGTGACAAGGTCGGAATAGGGCATCATCACATCGAGCCAATCCTCATTTTCAATGAGCTCTTCTTCTGTGTCGTCCCATCCTTTTTGCACTTTTGCTTTATCACGCAAGTGCCTTTTTTCTTTTTCCAAATATTTTTTGTAACTCTCTTTCCCGAATAGCTCTTCCATATTTTTTACCCGAATGTTTTTAATAACCGCTCGATCCATTACTCAAAGAATGAATGGAAATTCGAGCATTGATGCTGATATATTTTAAATGCGAATGACCTGTTAAAGTTGAAGATAAGACGTTAATCGATTGTTTTTAAAAGGCTGACGCCTTAACTCCAATCCAATTTCGGAATTAAGCCGTAAGGCTTTTATTGTTTTTTTATTGCCATTTTACTTAAAAATTTTCAACTGGTAATTCATATTTTAAATTGTAAATCCCACTTCGTGAAATTCAGACAAACTTGAAAAAATGAAAACGTCAATTTAGTGCGAAGGTCGTCAATCTTTCTTTGATGCGCTGGGAATTTTCTCCTTTTTGGATGGATAAAATTGCTTCTGAAATAATCTTCCGTTTCTGAAATTCAGATTCATTTTTGTTGTGGATTTTTCCGGCAATGGGTTTGAAAAACAACGCTGAAAAAATCAGTCCATAAAAAGTTGTTACCAGTGCCAATCCCATAGCAGCAGGAATCGCCTGCGGATTTTGAATATTGTGCAGCATGGAAATCAACCCCATGACTGTTCCCAATATTCCGAATAGCGGCGAAAATGAACCGCCGGTGCGAAAAAAACGCTCGGCAATTTTATGCTCTGCGTAAATAGTTTCGCTTTCCTGCACCAGAATATCTTCGATGGTATCTTTTTCAATCCCATCTGCTAAAAGCATAAGTCCTTTTTCCAAAAAAGGAATGCCAATGCCTTTTGTCGTCTGAAATAGTTCGATAAATCCCACGCGGCGCGCTTTGCGGGAAAGATGCACCATCAGCTCGACGAGATTGGCATCTGAAATTTGCCGCTCGGTGAAGAGCCGGAACAGAATTTTAAAAGAAGTCGCCAAAGAATAGGGCGTAAAATAAATAGTCAGCGCTGATATTGTTCCCATTGAGACAATTACAAACGCTTCCCAGTTGGCAAAATATGCGAGACTCCCGTCCGCGATGATGACCAGATAGATAGTGCCGAACCCTAAAATTAATCCTAATAAAGTTGTGCTTCTCATAGCAGCCTCTATACGTTTAGTACGGTTCTGAAAAGGTTAAGCATCTCTTTTGTTGCCTCGGTTCGCTCATCAGGCGTCAAATCGCCCATAATTTCAATGTCCTCCTTGATGATGGAAACTGCTCGCGGCGTCATATTTCTGAAAAATTTCTGGCGAATATCATCTTTTACTGATACCAAGAATTTAACCAGTTGATCGTGATTCACTCCGCGGATGAACCCTTCGATAATTTTGTCGTCCAGTTTAACGATGTCATCGAGCAGAAATACCTTTTTCCGGATTTCGTTTTGTTTGCCCGGGTCAATATTGCCGATGATCTGTATCAAATTTGTCGCTGATCCCGGAGGCGATTCTTTGATAATGTTTGTCAATAATTTCGTGGCGTCAACTTTGTACAGATTTTCGTTTTTGATCATTTTTATTCGTTTTTTAAGCTTTTCGCGCAATCCGGGCAGAGAAGGTAATTGGTCCGCATTGGGGTTGAGGATTTGTTTGATCACCGCCAGCGAAAGATGAGGGAATTGACCCAAAAATTCAGCGCTGTATTTCGGCGGCAGTTTCTGCACCAGCAACGCTACGACTTCCGGCGATTCATTTTGAATTAATTTGGCAAACTGTTCCGGTGGAATTTCTTCCACAAAATTGAAGTCCAGATTTGTTTCATCACTTTCGCCATTATTATTGTCATTTTCAACAATAGTAATGGGCAGTGGTTTTTTCTGAGAGATTTGCAACTTGCTCAGTGCGTCGCTCTGGGTTTTCGCTGCCGGAGCCATGCCAAACATATTGCTCAAAACGCTGGAACTTTGCTTGTTCATTATCTCCATCGAACGGATCAAGTAACGAAACCCGCTGGTAATTTTAGAACTCAGCAAAAAGAAAAATATGACGAAAATAGCGCCGATTACCAGCAAAACAGGCCACAATTTAAAGTTTGATCCGCCATTTACAGCAGCATCATTCATTTTTTTCTGACTTCGCACAAAGGATAATTCATCTCCGCTCTGTTGGTTTATGGGAAACCAACGCAAAATTAAATCGCGTGCGAATTGCTCATCATTTTTGTTCACATCTTTATTCAGAATGATCGTGATTTTTTTCTTCGTGATGTAAGTGGGCAGTAGCGTCTCATCTCCCATTTTGTCCGGCAATACCCCGGTGGATCGTGATACAGGTAATCCTGGCAAACTTTGCGCTTTGTCAAATGATGAACCGAAAATTTTCAGCGGCGGGTATTCCAACTCTACATCCACCAAAGCAGTCACTTTGCCCACGAACGGATAGAGCATATCTTCCAATCGCTGAGAAATATCTCTCTCTGTCTGCAGCTCAGTGACGGTCTGTTTGTTTTGATAAAACTGGCTCATGCTTTGGCTTTGCATATTATTCTGCACCTGCGCCGACAACATAGTGGCGAGAGCCAGAATGTAACAAATGCAATATGCTATTTTCCTCATCTTTGTTATTCCTTTTCACAATTAGGTGTGAGTACTATTCTTCTGTGACTTTTTCTTTTTCCTCCGCACCTTTGAAAACATCATACCACCGCCCGAAATTCGTCATAGAATCCATTTCCACTTTTTCATCCAAATCATCCGGCAACTCATCCCCGAAGCCAGCGTTACCCTGATAAAGATTTTTTATTCTTGAGAGAGAATCTTTGAAATAGGTAACCACCAATTCTCCAAAATTTGGTTTCGCTTTGTCCTTTTTCACGTAAGATCTCGTTCCGTCATCATAATATTTTTTGTAATAGCCGTATTTAGTGTAATAGTAATAATTTGAACCAACAACTGACATCTTAACATCGTTGAGAATCGCCCCGACATGATCAGCACCAATGACGTCCAATTCTTTCAATGTCGCTTTATACGAATTTTTTGTCGTGTTCAGAATCTGAGCAATGGAAAAAGTGCTGTCCATGTGCCGAAACAGATGCAATATTTCCGGTACCAATAAAATTGCTGGCGTATCAAACAGGATAATATCAAATTCTTTTTTCGTTCGCTGGCAAAAGTCGAACATGGACTGTGATTGCAGTAATTTGGAAACGTTCGGTGGTTTAGGCCCTGATGCTACAAAAAATAAATTTTCCACCGGCGTCGAGCGAACGATCCGTGAATAGTCGATTTGTCCGGTGAGGAATGTCGTCAATCCGACCTTTTTATTGTTAACGAAGAATTGAGATAGCCGTTGTTTCCAGAAATCGGCATCGACTAACAGCACTTTTAAATTATCATTCGCCAGATTGATCGCCAGATTAAAAATATTGAACGTTTTTCCCTCGCCGTTCAAACCGCTGACAACGGCAAATAACTTTTCTTCACCGAATTTAATCGAGTATCTGAAGTTTACAGCCAGCGCTTTGTTATTCTCCCGCACTGCCTTGATTTCATTCTCGGACAACTTCTCTTGCTTATGCACGAACGGGTGCCTTTTCTGATGGCTGGTCACTCCAATGATCGGTACGTCAAACAGCCGTTCAAATTCATGGATACTTTTAATACGATTGTCAATCATTTCCAGCAAATATGCCAGACCGAATCCAAGCCCAAGCCCAAGCACGAACGCCGCGATGAGGTTTATTTTTAGTTTCTTGTTTGAGGGATTCAAAGGCTTGGAAATTTCGTCCAATAAGACAATGCGATCAACGACTTCATTGGTATTTAGTTGTGTCTCGTACATGCGCTGTTGTAAAACTGTGATCAGATTTTGTATGGATGCGCGTTTTCGATTGAAGGATTCCAATTGTTCTTTGTAACCGGGTATCTGATTCAATCGTTGCTCGATCTGTGAGATGTAATTTTCGAGTTCAATTTTCTTGGTCCTGTAAGCCGCTTCTCTGCCTTTCAATTGTGCCAACTGCTGCAAAAGCTGAGATTTAATGGGGTTGACAGCAAAATTTTTGATTTGAATTTTGTCCTCAACGCCCTTTTCAATGAGTTGTTTTAAATTTTCGATATTTCTTTTGATGGCAATTATCTTCGGATGCATCTCGCCATACTTTGTTAAACTCCTTGCCAGTTCAACTTGCAAGTTCATCAACTGTACCTTCAGGGGCTCGCTGTAGGTTGTCTGATTGACGATATTGGACTGTTCATCACTGAGTTGGGCCTCAGCACTGGCAATATTTGCCCGCAGAGAGGATAGCTCAATATTTATTTGCGCCAGTTGATTTCGATAGTCGTCCAGTTGCTTCAGATAACGATCAAAATCCTGTTCATTGGTAATATTATTTTTTCGGCAATAATCTTCAATTTGACGATCAATCGCTCCCAGTTTTTCGTTTTGCAACTTAATCTGCTGTTTCAAATAGGCAAGGACATCATTGCTGCTTTGCCGCAATTTTTCCTGATCAAATTCTACCAATGCTTCAAAAAACGCTTTGCCAATAGCTTCGACTTCGTCCGGATCGTAGGATTGTACCGAAACATTGAAAATATTTTCCTCTTTTCCCGCCGGGCTCACTGAAATAATTCCTTTTAATTCCGCCGGCGCATATTCCAGTTTCAATTTATTTACAACCTTGGTCATCACTGGGATGGACGTGGCAACTTTTTGCCAGGCACTTAAATCCAAATTATTTTTAATGACCGGCTTATTTCCCACAACAACTAATTCCGCATTATCATCGTTTATCAAAATATCGTAACTGGTTTTGTAAATCAAAGGTTGGCGAATCGTGTACAGATATCCAATCGCCATGGTCAGCAACCAAATCGCCAGGATTAGCCATTTGTGACGTACAGCAATATCAAGATATTGAAATATTTGATGTGTGATGTCAACCTCTGCCTCATTTTGCCCGTAATAACCGTAGCTATCGTTAGCGTAACCGTACCCGTATCCATTGCCGCCATCCCTTGTTTTTCGCTGGCTTCTTTGATCCGCATTTCTTTCTCTGTTTGGGCGCTTGTCATCCATCATTGAGAAAGCAGATTTCTGACTCCGGTCCCCCGATTCGGATTCAAAATGGGTGTCTCGAATTTTATCAGATGAACCGTCGCTCATCTTCGCCTTCATTTCGCGGAGCTTCTGTATGCTGATCCTGTTTTTTCTCATCGTTCCCGTCTCAATTAATAATAATGTGTCCCTTCCAATTGATGTTTGCTGTTGATCTCGAACAATGCTTTCTGTAAAGGATGAGATTGGAAATACTTTTCCAGCAGCGCTTTTGATTCTTTCAACACAATATCTGAAGCAACAGTTTTTTCTCTGATCTTGATCGAACTTTCTCCCACTGTTACTTTATAAAAGACATGCGGATATTGCACCAAAGCTGATGCAACAAAAAAATTGATATTTTCAATTCGCTGAGATAACGCCTGATGTAAATGTCCGGAAAAACATCCGACAACTTTACTTGGCTGCTTCAATAATGAAAAGAAATCCGAAATATTCTTGTCACTGGCCTGGATAGATTGTGAAAAAAACTGTTTCAATTTAATTGGCGGATAGTGGCTGAAAAGTATCAGTTTCTTGCCGGAGTTTTTTTGCAATTCTCCTTTAAACCATTTCAAAAATTCTGATGTGAAAAAAATTTCTTCTTCTCCGGGATAAATTCCATCAATACCGATTAATAAAAAATTGCGCCAGGTACGGCTCCAGTAACCGCGTCCGGGAACAAGAAAACTGTTGGGAAACGCAGAAAAAAATGTCTGTTTTGAAATACCAAAACCCGAACCAGGTGAACTGGAATCATTATTCCCGATGACGACGAAATACGGTTTCTCTAACTGCGCCAATTCCATTAATAGCGCGTCAAGATTGTACGTCCTGCCATCATTAATCAAATCTCCGGTCAAAACGACAAATTCTACTGATGCGTCCCGATTAATTTCAGCGATTGCAGCCTTTAAAAGTTGACTGCTCAGAGAGAATCTCCGTTCAGAATCAGCTAACCTTTCTCTGCCAATTTCCAGGTGCGTGTCACTAATCCAGGCAAAAGTCAACCCGAAGCTCAGCTTGACAGAGAAGAGAAAGATTGTCAAAATACGCCAGATCATGATGCAATTCTGTATTCGTTTCGGATGTCGTCAAAGATTGATTGCATTTCTTTGCTGGTGATTTTCTTCAATTGCATGCTAAATCCATATTCCAATGCCAGCTTGCACGCGCGATTGATTTCCCGGGGAATCCCTTTGGAATTTTCAAAAATTACATCCACGGCTTCTTTGGTAAAAATGAAATTATCGCGTTTGTGATTGCTGGCAACTGTCATGCGATGGACGAGATATTTGAACGTATCTTCTCGGTTCATGTAATTCAAATGGTAGCGAATACTCACCCGCTGTTCAATTTGAGGCATGGAACTGATCGTTTGCCGTAATCTTGGTTCCCCAATGAATATCACTGTCACAGCAAGGAAATACTGATTCCCGATATTGGTCAAATTTTTGATCGCATCCAAGTCATTGGGTTCAATTCCCTGGGCTTCATCAAGGATAATTACAATTTGCCTCTGATTGGGAAGAACATTCTTCTGAATGAACTGTTCCAGTCTGTGCATAAGGTCAAATTTTCCCATGGGGAGACTTTGCGGGGGAGTATTTGTCAATTGAGAAATGGTTCCCCGCAAAATATCAACAAAGAGATATGCCGAGGTCGGAAAATATGCCACATAATTTTCTGTTGTATTCATAATTTCTTTTTTTATCATGTGTCCCAGCAACGTTTTTCCAGACCCGATTTCTCCTGTTAACAATCCCATATTCATGTTTTTGTTTTCAACGATGAATCTTAAGCGATGCAGTGCTTCAGCGTGGTCTTCACTTTCATAATAAAAGCGCTCGTCCACGTTGCCCTCAAATGGGGGAAGTTCAAAATTCCAATACTCAAGTAAGTTCATGATGCCGATCCTTTCCCAATTAGTTGTTAAAAAATCTTGATGGTAACGATTTTAATTCCGGATTATCCGGTTCAATTTGTTTTGCTATTTGCCAGTATCTTTTCGCCAGATCATATTGGCGCAAACGATAGTAAATAGATCCCAATCTGATATATGCCAATGCCATTTGCGGCGCAATTTTGATTGCTGTTTTGCATTCGTTAATTGCTTGATTGTATTGTTCGGCATAGTAATATTTCAGAGCGTTAAGCAAATGACGCAGCGCGCGATTCCAATTCGCCATTTCACGTAAATCGCTTTTTGCTTTGGACAATTCCCTTGTCCGCTGCAATAACATACTGTAAGCATTTTTGTCATAGATACGTACTGTGTCGCGGATGATTCGATTCCTAATTAGCGTATCCACTTTTATTTTGGTAATAACAACTGTATCGACTTTCACTTGAGTGACGACATCCGTTTTGGTCTCTATTTTTGGTGGAACTTTGTCCGTTAATTTTCCCACTTCAGTCGTGGAGTTGAAAAAATTGAGTCTTACACCCAAAAAATGATCCCCGTAACTGGAGTTGATTCCTGAAAGCGGATATTGCACACAATAATCGAGAACTAAATTGAATCCTTTGATATTGATGAATTCTGTGGATGAGAAAGGATCAAAATAATTGTCAGCCCATTCTTTGGAAAATAATTTCAAACCGAAGCCGGCAACCAGATTGTAAGTATCCTTGCCCAGACGCAATGATAATTTCTTCAATAAATTATATTCAAAGCCAATTCCGTAAAGTAAATTGTTTTGTTCGCTGTGTTCATAGTTCTCAAAATAAATGTCTCCTGCAATGAAAAGCTTATTCCAGCGATAGGACAAACCTGCGCCGAAAACCATGGGTAGAAGATCGCTGTCCTGTTTATCCAGAGCCATATTTGAGCGCATCAGATTCTGCGCTACCAGACCAATTCGAAGATTTCGGTTAGGTTGTACCGATAAGCCTAAATCAAAATCAAATGAAGATTTTTTGTATCCGAATTGTTCAAAAAACGGATCATTGTCCGTGTATTGTGAGTGTTCGTAACCTTTATTGAAAAGAAACCCACTTACACCAACACTGAATAGATTGTGCAAAAAGGATTTCCCGTAGTGAATTCCAATTTTATTTTCGCCGTAATTTGCACCATTAAAAAAAGTAGCGCTTGCAGCAAATGTCCCCAGTGCGCCGAGAGGAAAACCGGCTGCAAGGAAATTATACTTCAAATCATCATTAGCTAAATTCCAGAAAAATTTTCTCTGATCTGTTAATATCTCGATCTGATTTTGATAACCCAGCAGGGAGGGATTCCACAAAGCGCTCGACATATCCATTGACGAACTCACACCTGTGCCGCCCAGTGCTGCATTTCTGACTCCGCCTTTTATCAGATATTGGGAAAATAAAATCGCAGGCAAGAGCGAAATAAAAATTGTCAGTAAAATTTTTTTCAAGAGTGTGCCTCGGTGCTTTTTCGGTGCTATTTTTTTACTGTCTATTTCTGTTCTTCATCAGAAGGCAAAATTGTTAATTGTAATCAGGCAAAAAAAATGCCATTTGTTAAAATCGTATGAATATTATGTTAGATAATATTAACTTGTTGATTTTAAATGAATTATAAGTTTTAGTCGAAACTCCTCTCAACAATTCAAAGAGTTAGAATTTTAAAATTCTTTCATATTGAAACGATCCCTTTTTCAACATGCAATAAGTAACTTTTGTAATTACTTAAAGTTAAATGGCTATTGCTGCTGAATCGCGGTATCAGATTAAGAATTCGGTGAAATAATTATTGCGGAAACCAGAAAAATTTACGATATTAAAAACCATATAAAATTTATTGTTGGACAGGAAAATCAGGGAGGATCGTTTTAGCGAGTGGGGCAAAGAAAAGAGTCCTGTGAATTTTTTAAATAAAATGTACAACGGTTTTCGTGGATAACAATGGGAATGGGTATTTATTTACATTGTCATTTGAAAAAATATGTCACTTTTGTAATTTTTAATTTGGAATTTTGGATAGGGTTTTGTAATTTATAGTTAGCGCTATTACAATCCTTAAAATATATACAGCAACACCAACTGTCATTCATTGTTCACTGCATAAAAAACGGAGGAATCCGATGAATATTGACATCGGCAAGACTATACGCATGAGCGATATAATCGACGCACGAGATGGGCGTAGTTTGATTGTGGATACAACAATGGCGTCGGTCATCGGCGCAACTGAAGGATTGGAGCATGTGTCAGAAGCGATCGGCTCGGTCAATGAATTTTGTGATGCGGTTATTGTCAATCCGGGAACTGCGGAACACCATGCGCCATTGCTCGGCGGAAAAAATCGCGCCACGCCCGTTATTCGTGTGGATTGGACAAATGCGTTTCGCGGTGAAGATTTTTGCCTCCCTGCCACGGATGTGAAACGATTGATGGTTTCCGACGGCAGCGATGCGCTCGAGCTCGGCGCGTCGGCTGTCATTGCCAGTTTGCTTTTCGGATTTGACGATGATTTTGAATCGACAAATATCCGTGATCTGTCCCATCTGGCGCGGGAATGTCAGACTTTGTTTCTGCCCCTTTTTGTGGATATTCAGCCCATCGGAGATCGAGTGAGCGAAGAAAATTTTGAAGAAAGCATTAAACTCGGTTGTTCGTTCATGCTGGAGTTGGGCGCAGAGGCATTGCTCATCCCAAGTTGCAGTGCGGAAACGCTCAAATTCATTTGCGACTGGATGAGTGTGCCGGTGCTCGTGCGTCAAGATACTTTACCCTCAAAAGATGAAATTGAAATGATTTTCGAAAACGGTGCAGCCGGGATTGTGCTCTCGCACAGGATATTTGCTCAAAAGAATTTGTCGAATGAAATGGAAAAAATTCACTGGCTGATTCACGAAAAGGAGGCTGTTCAATGAGCGTTTATTCCGGGAAAACTGCTCGTCTGAATCGGCTTTTTAATCCGAAAGATGGCCGCGCAGTCTGCGTGGCAGCCGACCACGGTTGGATGTCCGATGTGACGCCCAATGTTGTGGAACTGGCACGGATTTTGAAATTAGTCGTCGAAGGCGGGGCAGATGGAATTCTTATCAGCTACGGCACTGCGCTGCGACTGGGACATTTGATGCAGGGCAAAGATGCTCCGGCGGTGCTGATTCGCGCTGACTGGATGAACATGCCTCGTCTCGGTGGTTCCAATGTAAGCAATGTGCTACCCGCGGTAAATTTCAGAAAAATGGCGACTTCGTTTGCCAGAGATGCCCTTCGCGTGGGTGCTTCAGCGATCACGATTTATTATTTCATCGGGTACAGCGATGAATTCGAGGCGATAAATCTGGAGCAGGCAGCGGATTTTGCCCGCGAATGCCGGAAAGTCGGTTTGCCGCTAATCATCGAGCCGATGGCTGTCGGCGGCATGGTCACAGGCGTGAATATTGCGGAAATTCTCATTGCTTCGGGAAGAATCGCTACCGAAATTGGTGCAGATGCTCTGAAAATTCCTTATACCGGCGATGTGAAAACATTCAAAAAATTGGTGGATCAGGCGGGCGTTCCGGTGCTTGTTTTGGGCGGCGCCAAATCTGATGTGCCGCGGGATGCGCTGGAACTGGTCGATGAAGCGCTTCGCGCCGGCGCCGCCGGAACTGTTTTCGGCAGAAATGTCACCAAAGCCAAAGACCCGAAGAAAATGGTCGCTGATATTTGTGCGCTGGTGCATGAGGGCAAGTCGATTTCAGACATTTTAGAGGAAAAGAAAGAAGGATTTTTTCGGCTGAAGTCCGATCCTGATAAATGTCTCGGCTGCCGCATTTGCGAAACTGTTTGTCAGCGTTTTCACGGCGACGGCTACGGACAGCATCTTGCCCGCCTGCGCATTGAATTTCCCGAAATCGGTCAGGAACTGAAACCGTTTAAGCCGGTGGTTTGTACGTTGTGCGAGAAATGTGTCATCGCATGTCCCACGGGTGCTTTGAAAATCAGTGGGGAAGGATATCTCATTCTGGATAGAGAGCTTTGCACAAGCTGTGGCGAATGCATTGCTGCCTGTCCTTTCAATGTGATGATTCCCGATGAGGCAGGGATGCCAATCTTTTGCGATCTGTGCGGCGGCGAACCGGAGTGTGTCCGCTGGTGCAAGGCTGAAGCTTTGACGCTTGTTCCCAAGAAAAAATTTATCACGCGAAATTGATGCGAAAACTCGTGCGCGTTTCGTTTTCTGAAATATTTTAAATGTGACCATTTGAGAGGAAGTAAAATGGGTGGTAAAAGCAGTGGTTTTATGAATAAAATTCTCGCAGTGGATTTGACAAAAAGAGAAATAAAGCTGGAATCTGTGAGCGATGAGATTCGGAGAAAATTTTTGGGCGGCAAAGGAATCGGCACTTACTTTCTGTACCGGGATTTGAAAGCGCATACAGACCCGCTTTCGCCGGAAAATGAGCTCATTTTTTCCGTGGGGCCTTTGACCGGAACGAATGCGCCGACGGCCGGAAGGTTTTGCGTCATGACAAAAAGTCCGGCGACCGGAACTTATATGGATGCGTATTGCGGTGGATTCCTCGGGCAGACGATTAAATTTGCTGGCTATGATGCCATTGTGATTCGCGGTGCCGCGGATTCGCCGGTGATTCTTGTCATTGATAATGAAAAAGTTAGTCTGGAAGACGGCAGCACCGAATGGAATAAAACCGTGCAACAGACAAACAAAGCGTTGCGCGAGCGGTTTGGCGCTGATGTTCAAACGGCGATTATTGGTCCGGCAGGGGAAAGACTGTCGCGCATTTCAGGCATTTTCAGCGGAGTCCGTACTGCTGGCAGAGGCGGCGCCGGGGCAGTCATGGGATCGAAGAAATTGAAAGGCATTGTTGTACGCGGTTCTGGTGAAGTGCATGTTTTTGATAAAAAGGAATTTGAAGAAGCTGTCTGGATCGCGCATCGGGCTTTGCGCATGAGCAGTCAGATCAAACGCTTGAAAGAGACCGGGACAGATAATATTCTCAAATTAGTGAACGCCGCTGGAGCGTTGCCCACGAGAAATTTTCAGTTGGGACAATTTGCCGATGCCGACGAAGTGACCGGTGACAAATGGCGCAAGGAATTCTGGAAAAAGGACATTGCTTGTTATGGTTGTCCCATTGCCTGTTCAAAAATTGCCTATTCAAAAAAGTTTGACATCACAATTGACGGCCCTGATTACGAGACGATTTTTGCCCTGGGCACAAATTGCGGAATCTCTGATCGTGATGCCATTGTTTACGCCAATTATATTTGCGACGAATATGGCATCGATACGATAAGCGTGGGAAATATCATTGCTTTTGTGATGGAGCTTTACCAGCGCGGCATGATTTCAAAGGACGAGCTCGATGGAATTGAAGCCAAATGGGGCAACAGCGATGCAATGGTTCAATTGACGGAAAAAATTGCCAAAGGCGAAGGGATTGGTGTATTTCTGGGAAAGGGTGTCCGGGAAATCAGCAAAGAGTTTTCCGGCAGCGAGGATTTTGCCATGCATGTGAAAGGCCTGGAGATGCCCGGTTATTTGCCGCGCGCAGCCAAAGGTATTGCTTTGAGCTATGCTATTTCCGAACGGGGCGCTTGCCATTTACGCGGTTCGCCTTTGACGGAGATTTTAGGTGGCGCTGATCCGTTGCAAACGCAGGGAAAGGCAGCACTTTTCCGCTCCAATCAACTGGATTCAACGGTCGTCAACACCCTGATTTTATGCTATTTTGTGAAATTTGGCATGACGCTGAAAGAAATTTTTCAGATGATCAATCCGTGCACTGGTTTTGATTATTCACATCCCCGCGAGTTGGAAGAGGTCGGGGAAAGGATCATTAATGTCGCACGATTGTTTAATCTGCGGGAAGGATTCAGCGGCAAAGACGATATTCTGCCGAAGCGCTCGCTTCAGGAACCGCTGCCCTCGGGGCCGGGCAAAGGCGAGACAGTTGATCTGGACACGCTGAAGGCAGATTATTATCAAATAATGGGCTGGGATGAAAATGGTGTGCCCAGTGAAGAGACACTGAAGAAATTAGGAATAACTGAAATTTTTTAGCTGAAAGAACGAGGTGAAAAATGAACAAAAAAAGTGCACTGATTCAAGGAGTTTTGTTCTGGGGTTCTTTGTGGGGGATCTGGGAAATTGTTGGCGACAGAATGTTCGCTGATAATCCGCTGATTCCGCGTGAGGTGGCGCTGGTGGGCATTGCTGTGCTGATTTTAGCTGTGTCGCGTACATTTCACAATATTCGCGGCTTTTCCATGGCAATGGCAGTTTTGGCTGCCATGTTCAAATTTCTCAATGCTCCCTTTTGGGGCTGCCAATTTTTTGCTGTCATCTTATTGGGCGTAACTTTTGAAATTTTTTGGGCTTTGTTCGTCAAAAACGAAAGTCTGAAAAGATTGTCTTTTACATTTGCCGGAGTTGGTGCGACCGGATTGCATTTCCTGCTTTTCATTCCCATTGCCATTGTCACGACAAATGCGGCATTTTGGCTGAAAAATGGTGGTGAAAAGATTTTTCAATTTTTAGGTGAAGGATTGCTGACGATGGTTGATGTTTTTGTTGTGCTGTTTTTTACTCACAAATTGATTGCGAAATTACCAAAAATGCGGGAGCAACTTATTTCGTGGCATTTGAATTGGATTTTTTCTGCAAGTATGGTTTTTCTGGCAATTCTGACAGCATTCAACCGATAGGCAGGGAGGAAGATTTATGTACATTTTCGGAAAAGAAAGAACGCGTCGTGAACTGGATGCGCGCGCCGGATTTGCGGAAAATTTATTTGGCATTCGGCGATTTCGATTGCGCGAAGGACGGAGCGAGGGAGTGGAAATAGCAGAGGTGCGCACCGGCTCCGGATTGAATTATCAAGTTAATCTTTCCCGCGCATTGGACATCGGTTTGGCGGAATTTTGCGGGACACCGCTCAGTTGGCATTCGGTCAATGGCCCTGTGCATCCTGCGTATTTTGATGATGATGAGGCGGAATGGTTGCGCACAGCAGCCGGCGGGCTCTTGATGACTTGCGGTTTAACACAAGTTGGTGCGCCAAATACGGACGAAGGTGAAGAACTGGGCGTCCACGGAAGAATTCATCATTTACCTGCGCAATTAATTTCCGCCGAAGGAAATTGGCAGGGAGACGACTATTTTATTCGCATTCGCGGCGAGATTGTGCAAACGAAAATGTTCACGGAAACCATTCGTCTCACCAGAGAAATTACCAGCAAAATGGGTGAAAATAAAATCAAAATTCAGGATACAGTGGAAAACATCGGTTTTTCTTCGGTGCCACACATGATTTTGTACCATTTCAATTTTGGTTTTCCTCTCATGGATGAAGACACGCAGATAATTTTTCCTTCCCAAAAAGTTACGCCGCGAGAGCCGGATTTACCGCTGGAAGGTTATGACCGCTGGCAAGCGCCGGAGGTTGGCTATGCTGAACGGGTTTATTATCATTCGGATCTGGAGAGGGATAACGCTTTCAAGACCGAAGTAAAAATCGTCAATCCGAATTTTCCCGTCAATGTTGACTCCGGGAAATTTCCGCTCGCCGTCACTCTCCGCTGGGACGTTCGTCAATTGCCTCGACTGGTGCAATGGAAAATGCCTGGCGCGGGACTTTACGCGCTGGGAATTGAACCGGCAAATTGTCACGTCGCTGGTCGTGCAGCAGAACGCGAAGCCGGCATGTTGCAGTTTCTGGAACCCGGAGAAAAGCGGGAGTATTTACTTGAGATGGAGATTGGAGAGGGATAGGTGCTTGTTTTTGGTTCATAGTTTGTCGTTCGTAGTTTTTAGTTTGTAGATTTGATACAAAATTTGAAGCCAGAAACGAAAAACTCGGAACTCGAAACCCATAACTCGAAACTCGAATCTCGAAACCCGAAACCCAAAGAGGCATTTATGAAACGTTCTCAAATAAATCAGTGGATAGAGGAAGCGATTGAATTTTTTCGTGAAATGAAATTTAATTTGCCGC
>NATN01000070.1 GCA_002085355.1 Candidatus Zhuqueibacterota bacterium 4484_87
ATGACCTTCAAGTGGCTCTTTATAGGCGCTTATAGGGCTGAATAGTTACTTTCTTATTTTTTTATCTATAATATTCTCAAACTGTTATTAATATCTAATAGCTTGAAAAGGTTTTCGTCAGAACCGGAATTTTTTTACGTCAATTGTTGCTTCTTTTCTTTTATCCCGCGCCTTCAGCGCTTAATTTTTTGTTGTGTATCTATTAGACCGAGGGCGTTGCCCTCGGCTAAATTATGTTACGCCGTTGGCGTAAGCCCTGAAAGGGCGTCATAAATTAGCATGGGGCAACGCCCCATGAATCAGGGTAAAAAATGGTTAAGGAGCTCTGAAGGAGCGGAATAAAAATTTGGAGTTGCAAAAAGAAATCAAAAAAGATTATTCAACGAAAGAAGTACTCGGAAATTTTAAGGGACATTCAGAAGACAAAAAATTTTCCTTGACTTTTACTATAAAAATTATTATAATTGCACATTCAAAAACGGGGCTATAGCTCAGTTGGGAGAGCGCTTGACTGGCAGTCAAGAGGTCAGGAGTTCGAGCCTCCTTAGCTCCACATTGAATTGTGAAGCCATCTGATCAAGTCAGATGGCTTTTTTATTTACGGAGAACTTCAATGTCTGAAAAAATCCTGCTGCGCAACTGCAAGCACTATCAATTTCCAGAAGCAGAAACTGTAGATGTCCTTATCACCGACGGAAAAATTGCGGAGATCCGCAAGCAGATAACTGCTGATGAAAACTCGGTGAAAGTAATCGATGCCAGGAATCTGATCGTTGCCCCTGGATTTATTGACATTCACATCCAAGGTGCCGGCGGCTACGATGTTCTCGATGCTAGCGAGAATGCGTTGCAAACGATTTCGCGAACATTAGCCCAATTTGGGACAACAGGTTTTTTAGCAACGACTGTCTTTCATACGGACAAAACAAATCGTCATCTCGAAATTACAGCGCAAATGGCCACTAAAAAAGTCGATGGCGCTGAAATTTTGGGTATCCACCTCGAAGGGCCTTTTATCAATGCCCGAAAAAAGGGCGGAATTTCTGAAACATGCATCACTGTTCCAGACATCCATAAAATGGAGAATATCTTTACTGCTTGTCAAAAAAAGTTGACAATGATGACTCTGGCGCCGGAATTGAAGGGAATTGATTCAATCATTGACTTTTTGCAAAGACGTGATGTTATTGCATCCTTTGGCCATTCCGCTGCTGATTATCAAGTTACCAAAAAAAGTTTTCAGACAATCACTCACGTTACACATCTATACAATGCAATGAACCCCATGCACCATCGCGAGCCCGGACCTATTCCGGCAATTTTTGAAACGGAACATGTATCAGCGCAACTCATTGCCGACGGCGTTCATGTCCATGAAGCAATAGTAAATTTGACATATCGGGAAATGGGCGTATCAAGAATAATTTGCATCACTGATGGTGTTCAGGCAATAGGTCTTCCTGAAGGAATGTACCACTACAATGGGAAAAAATATCTCTCAAAAGACGGCGCAGCCCGGTATCTTGACGGCACCCTCATCGGCACCGCAATTTCTCTCAATCAAATTGTACGGCGATTTCAAAGATTTACAAATTGCACGCTTGAAGAAGCGATTCAAACAGCGACCGCCAATCCGGCAAAACTGCTCGGCATAGAAAACCATAAAGGTTCTCTCAAAATTGGTTTTGACGCAGACATTATTTTGATGGACGAGAATTTTGAAGTTTACCTGACGATCATTGACGGAAAAATCATTTTCCGAAAATCTTCGTTTGGGCAAGACATTTAGCAGGATTATCCCCTCCCCAAAAAAATCATGGATACCCATATTATAAAATCACGAGATGAAAAGCAAAATATTTTAAAGTACACGGTGTTTTTTCACAAATATTTGGTCTTTTTTTCATTTAAATATTGCAAAATCGCGAATTTATTATTATATTGTATTCTTGCAACTCTCTTTTCTGAAACGACTATTGCGCTAATTCGGGGAAACTTCATGACATATTTTAACGGACTCCATCTCCATTTAGGTAATCTTTCTCGTCTTTCTTTTGCAAAAACGCGTTCCATCAGCGCAGAAAACTTCACCGGCGAAAAAGGGAAAGGTGGCAGAGCAACATCAGGTGCAACGGAAATTTTCGCTCGCGATTTGGGACAGGGGTGGAAAATTTCGCCCTGCGTTACGCTAAAACCTGGCGAAACTTTTGATTTAGCTAACATTCAAGGGCCAGGCGCAATTCAGCACATCTGGATGACAGTCAGCGAAAAAGAATGGCGAAGATTGATTCTTCGTTTTTTCTGGGACGATGAAACTGACCCATCGGTTGAAGTTCCCATCGGTGACTTCTTTTGCAACGGATGGTGCAAGCCCTGTCTGGTCAATTCGCTGCCAGTGGCTGTCAACCCGCGCGGTGGTTTTAATTCATATTGGGAGATGCCCTTCAGAAAAAAGGCGCGCATCACAGTGGAAAACTTGAGCGATGCGGAGATTGACGGATTTTTTTATCAAATAGATTATACACTGACACAAGTTCCTGAGGACGTCGGATATTTTCATGCACAATGGCGTCGAAAAAATCCCGTGCCCTACAAAGATGTGTACACTATCATCGATGGCATTGAGGGGCACGGACATTATGTCGGTACCTACATGGCATGGGGAGTCAATCAAAACGGCTGGTGGGGCGAAGGCGAAATAAAATTCTTCATGGACGACGACAAGGAATTCCCAACAATTTGTGGAACCGGAACAGAAGATTATTTCTGCGGCGCGTGGGGATTTGATTATCCCAAAAATAATTACTGCGAATACAGCACAGCATATTCTGGTATGCCGCAGATTATTCGTCCGGATGGCTTTACTGAAGCAAACCAGCGTTTCGGCCTTTATCGCTGGCATGTCATGGATCCAATTCGCTTTGAAAAAAATCTTCGCGTTACAATTCAGGACCTGGGATGGCGCACGGCGATGGGAAAAGAGTCGGCACGGTTTCTGGCAAGACAGGATGACATTGCTTCGGTTGCTTTCTGGTATCAAAAAGAGCCTCACGGGAAATTTCCCGAATTACCTGACAGAGATTTTCTGGAAGTGATTTGATTTTTGATGAACTGATTCTTTTTTTAATAAAATATTTCAGCATGGTTACAATCGAATTCCTCTTGTGGCCAGTAATAAAATCTTTTGATTAAAATACTTTTTGGAAACAACTCAGCTAAATCTACGTAAAGAGAGGCAGTATGTTAGCCAAGGTAATCAGTGCAGCAGTTCTGGGAATTGATGCTTATCCTGTGGAAGTGGAATCTCATTTGGAAGCGCAATTGCCGGCATTTTCAACCGTCGGCTTACCGGACAGCGCTGTTCGCGAGTCCAGGGAACGCGTGATTGCAGCCATAAAAAATTCCGGTTATCCTTTTCCGCGGAAGCGCATCACCATTAATCTGGCACCGGCAGACATTAAAAAAGAAGGATCAGCGTTCGATTTGCCCATTGCAATCGGTATTTTAGCTGCTTCCGGCGTAGTGTCCAGCCCCCTTTTGGAAAGCTTTGTCTTGCTGGGCGAACTGTCCCTGGACGGAAGCTTGAGACCCATTCATGGCGCTCTGTCCATTGCTGTTGAAATCAGCAAGTCGAAAAAAATAAAGGGCATTATACTGCCGCAGGCAAATGCCAGTGAAGCAGCCATGGCGCAAAACATCGACGTCTTTCCTGTGGAGAATCTGAAAACCGCAGTTGATTTCTTGAATGGTATGATCGATGTTCCTCCCTTTCGCGTCTCATTGTCGGATATTTTTTCGCAGAGCCGCATCTATCATGTGGATTTTCAGGATGTGAAAGGGCAGCAGCACGTAAAAAGAGCGCTGGAGGTTGCTGCTGCCGGTGGACACAACATTCTTATGATCGGGCCGCCGGGATCGGGAAAAACAATGTTGGCAAAAAGATTGCCGACAATTTTACCGGATTTAACGCTGGAAGAAGCGCTGGAAACTACTAAAATCCATTCTGTCGCTGGATTGTTGCCGGAAAATAGTCCGTTAATTGCTATCAGACCTTTTCGTTCGCCGCACCACACAATTTCCGATGCAGGGCTCATCGGTGGCGGGCATATTCCAAAACCAGGCGAAGTAAGTTTGGCTCATCATGGCGTGCTTTTTCTTGATGAGCTGCCTGAATTCAAAAAGAATGTACTGGAAGTGATGCGCCAACCTTTGGAGGACGGAAAAGTCACTATCTCTCGCGCCGCTCTATCGTTGACATATCCGGCGCAGTTCATGCTTGCCGCTGCGATGAATCCTTGTCCCTGCGGCTATGCCACTGATCCCAATCATGAATGCTCTTGTACACCGCCGCAAATTCAAAAATATTTGTCGCGCATCTCGGGTCCCCTGTTGGACAGGATCGACATCCATGTGGAAGTTCCGGCTGTAAAATATGCTGAACTGTCCAGTGATCAGTCAGGGGAACCTTCGGCAAACATACGCGAACGTGTCAAGCAAGCACGTGAGATTCAATTACGCCGATTTGCTGACAAGCCAAATATCTATTGCAATGCGAGAATGGAGTCCCGCGATATTCGAAAATTTTGTAAAATTGATGATAAATGCCAGGAACTTATGAAAATGGCTATTACAAAAATCGGGTTATCCGCCCGCGCCTATGATCGCATTTTGAAAGTTTCGCGCACCATCGCTGATTTGGAAAATAGTCAAGAAATTAAACCGCAGCACATTAGTGAGGCGATTCAATATCGGAGCCTGGACCGACAAATTAATTTTGCCAATACATTCTAATCTTAAGGAACGGAAATAGCTAAAATGGGACTTGATGAACTTCTTCCGATTGTTGCAGTATTTTTCGGTGTGTACATTGTTCTGCAAATAATTATTGCCAAACGGCTGAATATTATTATCAAATACCTGTTTGACATCTTGATCGTACTGCGAGGGAGCAAACGCAAATCAAGATTTACGAAAAGATACACGGAAAAGAAAAATTGTTCAGCATGTAAATATCGCGTTCCATACCTTGATTTAAACAGAAAAAGCGAGCAACTTATCTATTATCGCTGCAGACTGACAAACCGAAAGGTGGAGCCACTATTTGTGTGTGAGCATTTTATATTGGAGCCTCAACAAAAAGGTGCAGGGAAATAGCTTACTAAACTTTTGTCACGTACAAAATTGAGTATTGCAGGAGGATGTGAATGGAGCTTAAGACAATTGAAGTCAAAGAATATCAGGATAAATTACTGGTAACAATTTTGGAAAAGCGTGTTTATTTGGGAATTACGGATGTTTTTCGGGAGGAAGTTCAGGCGCTGTTGACTAAGGAAGTAAAGGAAATTATTTTCGATCTCAAGAACGTATCTGTTATGAACAGTTCAGGTCTTGGCGTGCTCATTATGGCCAGAGATGCATTGAGCAAACAAGGGGGTCAGATTAAATTAGCGAACTTGCAGCCATTGATGCAGGAGATTTTCAGCAGAATGAGGCTGGATACATTATTTAGCATTTACCCAGATACGCAAGAAGCATTAGCAGATTCAAAATAAAAAGAACCCTGCAATTATGTGATGGATTTATAAAGAACCCGTGACCGACACGGTGGGTACCCGCCTGCACGCTTTTTACTTCCACTAACCCGCGAACGGGTGAGGCCTGTAATACACGCCCAGAGCAAAGTTCCCATGTTTTAACGTGTTGGATCTTTATAATTTGCCCATCCTCAAATTGCAGGGCTTGCTCGTTATAATTAACAAAATTTTAAAGTAAAAGTCAAGGAAAATTTTTGCAAATTTATTTTGATCAAAAATTATTTAGCGAGCTGTTTTTTTTATTAAACTCAAATAAGCTCTGTACTCGATTCCTTTTCTTTAGGTCAGGAAATGAAAACTTTTTCTTTTAACCAGCGATTTTTTCTCTTACTGATCATATTTTTAAGCCTGATTTCATTTTTATTTGCACAAACAAGAATTCAGGATTTTAAAATTAAGATCGGTATTCTCCCATGCGGAAAGAATAATGCCATCACTGATGTTAGCGGTGTATCAGTCGGACATTCCACTGTGATTTCAGGAAATGATATTCGCACCGGAGTCACTGTGATTCTCCCACACTCAGGCAATCTTTTTCAGGAAAAAGTTCCAGCAGCGATTTACGTGGGTAACGGCTTCGGAAAACTTGTTGGCGTCACACAAGTGGAAGAATTGGGCTACATCGAGACTCCCATTGCTCTGACGAACACTTTGAATGTCTTTCGAGTTGCTGATGCCATTATCGATTACATGTTGACTTTGCCGGGCAATGAAAATATCCGTTCCATTAATCCGGTAGTAGGCGAAACGAATGACGGTTATCTAAACAATATTCAAAAGCGAGCTGTCAACCGCGATCACGTTTTTCAGGCAATTCAATCGGCAAGATCGGGAAAAATACGCGAAGGATCGATTGGCGCCGGGACAGGAACAATTTGCTTTGGCTTCAAAGGTGGCATTGGAACGTCATCCCGTAAATTGCCGCAAAACCGCGGTGGCTATACAGTTGGAGCTTTAGTCCAGACAAATTTCGGCGGAGTGCTCAACATTAACGGCGCGCCGGTTGGGCAGGAGCTTGGAAAATATTATATGAAATCTGATTTACAAGCCGGTGGTTCGTGCATGATCGTCATTGCCACGGATGCGCCTCTCTCCCACCGCAATCTCCGACGGCTCGCGAAACGCGCAATTCTTGGGCTCGCCCGCACCGGCGGCTTTTGCTCAAATGGCAGCGGCGATTACGTGATTGCATTTTCAACAGCTCCAAATTGCCGCATTCGGAATAGTAACCAAAACACAGAAAAATTATCATCATTACTTGGCAACAATGCGATGTCCCCCCTTTTCCTGGCAACTGTTGAAGCCACACAGGAGGCAATTTACAATTCACTTTTTGCTGCAACTGATGTTCAGGGATATCGCGGTCACAAAATCAATGCAATTCCTTTGGAAAAAGTCCTGGAAATTTGCAAAAAATACAACGTGATTCAAGAAAATTGAAATAAGCCACTGCTGAAGTCAATAAAATAAAAAAAGTGCTTGCGTATTCCAATATATCTCAATATATTAACAGGTGTAAATACATTTGAATAATTAAACGGCGGTTACCATGCTTAAATTTATCAGGAAATATTTCTGGCTTTCGTTTTTGGGAATTTTCATTTTTGGCAGCTTGTTGTTCGCTGAGGAGCGTCCACAGGTTGATTTAATTCGTATTCAAGGCGGCACAGTAAACCCCATTTCTGCGGAGTTCATTATTGAATCCATTGAAAAAGCAGAAAATAATAAATCCGAATGCATCATAATTCAGTTGGATACTCCTGGCGGGCTGATCACGGCGACGCAGGATATTGTAAAAAAAGAACTGGGCGCAAATGTGCCTGTGATAGTTTTTGTCTATCCCTCTGGCTCCGGTGCTGTATCTGCAGGGACATCCATCACCATCGCTGCACATTTCGCAGTTATGGCGCCCGGGACCAACATCGGGGCAGCGCATCCTGTCGGAGCCGGAAAAACTGATACCAGCGATGTGGGCGTGCAAAAAGCGACCAACTGGTGGGCCACATTCAACCGCTCCGTCGCTGAAAAACGAGGCCGCAATGCTGATTGGCTTGAAAAAGCAGTACGGGAAAGCGAATCGATCACGGAAAGAGAAGCTTTGGAAAAAAATGTAATCGATTTTGTTGCCAAAAACATAGATGATCTGCTGGAAAAATTAGATGGCAAAGAAGCAAAGCTGGACACAGGTTCTGTGATTTTGCACACTAAAAATGCTATTGTGAATGAATACCGGGCAAATCTCCGCTTCAAAATTCTGGACTTGATCTCAAATCCTTCCACCGCATACATTTTGCTCATGCTGGGATTGTTAGGCATGTACTTTGAACTTTCCAATCCAGGTGCTATTTTGCCAGGTGTGCTTGGCGGGATTTCTCTCATTCTGGCTTTTTTTGCCATGCAGCAATTACCAATTAACGTAGCGGGAATTCTGCTGATCATTTTTGGCACCATTCTTTTTGTGTTAGAATTAAAAATTACAAGTTACGGAGTTTTGACAATCGGAGGAATTATATCCATGCTATTAGGTTCACTCATGCTATTTCGAAGCACACCTTCCATAGGTGTCCATTTGCCAACTTCATTAGTATTCTCTGTGACCTTCGTGGTATCTGCTTTTTTTATCTTTGCGATTTGGATGGCGCTGCGCACCTATAAAAAACAGGTCACGACAGGGAAAGAAGGAATTATCGGCGAAGTCGGCGTTGCTGTGACACCAATTGCACCGGAAGGCCGCGTGCGAATCCATGGAGAATATTGGAACGCCACAAGCGAAGAAAAAATTAAAAAAAACGAGAAAGTAATCGTCAAGAGTGTAAACAAATTACAATTAATCGTCAAAAAATATAACTAAACAGGAGGTTCCCCATGCAAGGAATTGTTGCCATAATTATTTTTGTATTGTTTTTGCTCATGAGCGCCATTCGTATTTTCAAAGAATACGAACGCGGCGTGATCTTCCGCCTGGGACGATTAGTTGGCACAAAAGGCCCCGGATTAGTATTGATCGTCCCGATTATCGATAAAGTCGTCAAAGTCGGACTCCGAACTATCGCCATGGATGTGCCGCCGCAGGATGTCATTACCAAAGACAATGTATCGGTAAAAGTAAATGCAGTTCTCTACTTTCGGGTTATTGACCCCGCAAAAGCGGTCGTTGAAGTGGAAGATTATCTTTTCGCAACATCTCAGTTGGCTCAAACCACACTGCGAAGTATTTTGGGCCAGGCAGAATTGGACGAGCTTCTTTCCGAACGGGAAAAAATCAATCAGGATTTGCAATCAATAATCGATCATCAGACAGATCCCTGGGGCATTAAAGTATCCCTGGTCGAAGTGAAACACGTCGATCTCCCGCAGGAAATGCAGCGCGCTATGGCGAGACAGGCAGAAGCGGAACGTGAACGCCGGGCGAAAATCATTCATGCCGAAGGTGAATTTCAGGCTTCTCAGAAGTTAGCTGACGCTGCCGGCGTTATCGCAAAAGAGCCCATGTCCATGCAGCTCCGTTTTCTGCAAACTTTGACTGAAATTGCATCAGAAAACAATTCCACGACCATTTTTCCACTGCCGATTGAATTGTTCAAACCATTTATCGATGCAATGAACAAAAAAGACAAATAGTTTTTGGATGCAACAAAATATTAGTGATCGTAAAAAGCGAGTTCTCGGACTCGCTTTTTGTTAATTTACGGAGAATCAACAATAAATGAGAACAAAAAAGCTATTTTGGGAACAGCCAGATACTATTGAATTTCCAGCAAAAGTATTATCAGCCACACCGTCGGCGGACAATTTTGCCATCACAATTCCGGTAATTGACGTCATTGAAACGGAAAATGAAATTTTGCACATCTTGCCCGAACAAATTTCTGCAGGAAGCATCACCGGCAAAATCGACTGGGAACGGCGCTTTGATTTCATGCAGCAACACACAGCTTTTCACATACTGGCACAAAGTTTTCTGCGCGTCGCTGGTAAAAAAACGCTCTCCTCTCACTTGGGCGAAGTTACTTCGACAATTGACTTAGAAGCTTCCCAAATTTCTGACGATGAAATTGGGCAAGTGGAAGCGCTGGCAAACAGGATTTGTTTTGAGAACAGAAAAGTAAATCAATTCTTTGTCAATAAAAATGAATTGGACAACTATCCTTTGCGCGTCATGCCAACAAAAGGAGAAAGAATCCGACTGGTGGAAATCGAAAATTTCGATATTGATCCCTGCGGCGGCACACACGTCAACTTCACTGCTCAAGTAGGGATTATAAAAATTTTAAGCCAGGAAAAAATTCGCGGCAATATTCGGCTGACATTTGTAGCCGGAAAGCGAGCGTTGGCTGACTACCAACGTAAATGGCAAATTTTGAAAAAACTGTCAACACAATGGACAGAAGCAGAGGATAAATTGGTTGATAGATTTGACAAATTGCAGTCAGAGCAAAAAGAGCTTTTGAAAATAAAGAAAAAATATATCGACTCCTTGATCTCCCGTGAAGCCGATGAACTGATCGCCCACACTCGCCAAGAAAATTCCCGATTGCTGACAAGACTTTTTGAAGACAGAGAAGTTCGGGAAATAAGAGATTTAGCAAAAACCGTCACAAACAGGGATGACTTGCTCGTCATTTTTGGAATAAAAAACATCCGCAGCAATCTCATCATTGCCTGCAGCGAAAAAAGCGGATTTGATCTGCGAAAACTCGCACCGGCGGTAAGAGAAAACATCAACGCAAATGGCGGCGGCAGACCCAATTTTATCGAGTTTGGCGGCATCCCGCCGGAAAAGCTGGAAAAATCATTTCCCCAAATAATCGAATTATTAAGTCACAGAATCAAAAAAAACCAGTGATAAATGACAACGGGAACGGATTTAATGATTCAGATAAATTACACCTTCGCGACGCACATCGTTGACTGCTCGATATTGATGCTGTGTCTCATCCCAATAGATGAGTTGGCAGTTGCCAAAATAAATATCATAAAAAGTCTTGAGTTCAATGTCATAGCCTCTGTTTTTCAAATATTCCATAGCTTGAGCAGAAAATCGAGATTCCATTTCAATTAAATTTTTTGATAAATTAAAATGAAAACGCGGCATTTTGGCAAGCTCCGCCGGATCTGTTTTATTTGAATGGAAATAATAAATCATTCGTGCAAAAGTGATGATATTTCTGCTCGCGCCATTGGCTCCCAAAAACAAAACAGGACGATTATTTTGCAAAACTATCACCGGCGTAAGCCAGCTATATGGTTTTGCGCCTGGTTTCGCACTATTGGGAACGCCCGCAAGCGGTGCAAATGAATTCATGCTATTGTTGAAAAGTATCCCGCTTCTCTCCACCATCAATTTTGAGCCGAAGTAATCATTGAGACTGACATTGATAATAACGCTATTTTTTCCATCATCCACAATTGCGATGGTTGCTGCCCCCTGCCCTTCGTGAAAAATCAACGGAGCAAAAAATTTCTGGTCAATTTCCCTTTTTCTTTTCTGTGACGGCTTAACTGCGTCCAGGAATGCTTGTTGCTCGACGACAGAAATGTTCTCCTTCCCCGACAAAAACTTACCCACTAACGCTGCGGCCTTTTGATAATTCTCAACAAAAAATGCAATATCTTCACCACTGTCAATGGCAAATGAATCTGTAGTTGTCGTTTCCATTTGTTTCATCATTGCCAGCAGAGTCAAACCGCCGACATTGGGCAAAGGAGCAGCAGTAATCTTTAAATCGCGAAACTGAATAGCAAGCGCTTGTTTCTCTTCCGAACTGTAATTGTAAAAATCAGTTGCTCCGATAATGCTGTGCTCTTCCTGCAAATAACGACTCATCCGGTCTGCCAGGCTGCCGCGATAAAATACCGCACTGCCTCTTTCAGAGATTTTTTTCAGAGAACCTGCCAGGTCAGGGAAAGTTAAAATTGTTCCGGTTTCCGGCGGGACCCACTCCGGAAAGAAATATGAAAAAGCCGCCGAATTTCCCATTATTTTATCGTAAAATTTCACCAACATTTCATGAAACGGCTGGCTGGCAGGAAATCCTTTTTCCGCCAGTTCAATCGCCGGTTCAGCGACCGCCTCCCATGACAAAGCGCCATATTTTTTTATCGCCTTCTCTGCGCCAGCCAGAATCCCGGGGACGCAGGGGGCAAGTTTGCCTGTAGAAGTGTAAAAATCGAAATCACCCGGGGCGCGATAAAAAAGTCTCGGATCAATTGAGAGGGGCGCTGCCCCCTGGGAATCAATGACAATGGGGAATTGTGAGTCTTTTTGAAAAATCAAAAATGTAGCGTTTGCTCCCAGACCGGTAGAGAATGGTTCCACAACTGCCAGCGTCAACAATGCAGCAACTCCGGCATCGACAGCGTTGCCTCCCGATTTTATAATTTGCTCTGCTGTTTGTCTGGCAAGAGAATCGGCAATGGCAATTTCATTCTGCGCCTTTGCTTGAAAAGGGTAATTTATAAATATCAAAAATAAAGCAAACGTACAAAGCATAAACTTTGAAATAAACTTCATCATCTTCATTCCCTCAGATTAAACAAAAATACTGCATCTACACTTAAAGACAAAAATTATGCCCAAAAGTTTCACTGTTTCACAAAATCAGGGACACCGCATTTCCATCTTTTTCAAAAAAAAAGCCACGAACACACGAAAACGTATTTTACAAGCTTTGCGCTTTCGCAATGGGCTCATGGCTTCCCTGTGGGAAGTTTCCCTTTCTATTTTCTGAAAAAGTCCGGCTATTTCCCCGGTAGATCAAATTTGGGATCGAACAAATCCGGATCAAAAGTGTAGCTCTGCAGTGCATCAGCCGTCATCGGGGAGACAGCACGCAGCAATCCGTCCAAAGAATCCTTTTTCTTTTGGGAAATCTTTACTCGTGACACAACTTCAACCGTGACTTTCGTGCTGTCGTTGCGATGCAGATAGGGCTTTTGAAACATGAAATCCGACATGCGCGGATTGGGATCAATTATGTGGATTCCCGGATAGTCGTTTTCAGCAAAGACTTCCTGAAAAACATCGATGGCATAGCCGTAATGGGTACAATTCAAGCTGGCAAAAAGAGGCGTTTCCGCTTTGACATGCGTCAGCGCTTTTTTCACATATTTTTCGATATACCCCTTTGTTTCCTCACTATCAGTGCCGCGTTCAATGGCGCCGGCAAGCCTGTGGCATGCTTGTCCAATGATTTTCTCCGGAGCGTAGCCTCTTTTAATGAGCATTTTTTTATGCGTTTCAGCTCCGATTGTCGTTTTAGTAGCAAAAATAATCACGCTGTGATCAGGATGGGATTTGAAATATTCATCCATCAAATCCACGCCGGTTTTGACAATTCCGATGACAGGGAAATCAACTTTTTTTGAGAAATCTGTTTTATCATACAAAACTGATAATGTATTGCAGGCAATGAGCAGCAAATCCGGGTCATACTTTTTCTTCATTGATTTTAATGCTATATCAAAAATCCTCACTTTTTCCGATTCGGAATCAAGGCTATTGTAGCCGCTTTTATTGTGAAACAACGCATTAAAAAATACGATTTTTGCATTGCGAAATACACCGCTATCTTTCAGTCGAGAGGCGACATCAGCAGCAACGGAAAGACCGCCGAGTCCGGAATCTGTCACTAAAATTGTTACGTCATTCTTATTCTCAAACATTTCCTTTACCAATTGTTCGTTTGTTTTCTTATGACCACAGTTAATTGTTGACAACAAAAGAAGTAAAAACAGCGTTAAAACTTGAATCATTCTTCTCATTTCGCCTCCTAAAAATTAATAGCCAACTGCCACACCGTCACGTCGTGAATCAGCGCCCCCGTGCAAGATTCCTGTCTTTGCGTCGATAAAAATGCCCTGAGCGCCGCCAAAGTAGTTATCAAAGTCATTCCGTACTTTTACCTTATGCCCGAAACTTATCAATTGTTTAATTACATTTTTATCAATTCGTCCCTCAACGTGCAAAACCTTTTTCAGGCAATGAATCCGCGGTGCTTCGATTGCA
>NATN01000071.1 GCA_002085355.1 Candidatus Zhuqueibacterota bacterium 4484_87
TCAATTCAATATCAAAAACATCGATGTCAGCAAAGCGTTTGAACAAGACGCCCTTTCCTTCCATCACCGGTTTTCCCGCAAGCGGGCCAATATTTCCCAATCCAAGTACTGCTGTTCCATTGGAGACTACAGCGACCAGGTTTCCCTTCGACGTATAAGTATAAACATCTTCGGGATTCTTTTCAATTCTGCGGCAGGGCTCCGCAACACCAGGGGTGTACGCCATTGAAAGGTCCCTTTGAGTGACGCACGGTTTTGTCGCAATGACTTCAATTTTCCCGCGTCTCTCTCTGCTATGATACTCTAACGATTCAAGTTTAAAATCCATAAGTCGCGCGAAATTTTACTTTCGCTTCACTCACCTCCTTCGGGTTTGAAAGTTGTCGGGACAATTATATTTGAATCTTTTCAAAATATGAAAGCTAAAAGCAAAATGACCTGAATTTTGCTCTATTTATCCAAATTCAGGCCATTTTAAAAAAGCTTATCCTTATCAATATAAGTAAATCTTTTTTCATTGTCAAGCAATATATTTTTATTTTGCTAATTTTCTCATTTTAGAAATAATATTATGTCAAATTGCAATAGTACGTAATTATCATAAACAATCTCGCAAGCAATCAAATAACAGTATTTAGGAACATTCCCGATAAAAGCATTTGCTTAAAAATGATAGTTTATTATCGCGACGCAAAAAATGATGTCATGCTCGCTTTAGCGCGTTCAAGATTGGGAAGATTTTTTACAAGTTCAATATCAAGACCCAATTTTTGAAAAAGAGATTTAAACAAAGGAAAGAAAAAATCAGAACTCATCTGATATTTCACCGGAATAATTTTCAACTTGTTAAGTCCGTTTAAAATATTGACAGGAGTGGTGTGCAAAAAATCATTGAAATCACGAGCTGGCTTGAAAAGCTCAACGTTTAAAATACCTCCCGACTGTTTATCCACTAAAAGAAAAACCAATGGCGCATAAGGTCTGCCTTCTTCATCATTCACGCCGAAGGGCGCTATGTAAATTTCCATTTCTACAATTGCCTCGCGAGTTGGCTTATCCATAATTTCGTTAACTACCGCTTGCGGCACCCTAAATGTTTGGTGCAATTTAACCACATTGGGCACTGATAGATATTCATCTTTCCATTCTCCTGATTCGCTTTTTACGCGAAAGAACTTTTTCGGATGCTCTTCATAAAATAAATCTTCATCCTGCTGGAATCTTTTAACCACGGAAATAGATTGTTCCAGGACGTCCAGAAACACCTGCGCTTCATCCCTGTCAATAAAATACGGGAGATATCCGGCATGCATGGCGCGAAAAGTCGGGTAATCATTTGACCCACGAAATTTCAGGCCTAATTTCTTTATGATTTCCAGATCTTTTTTCTCGCAAAACTCTCTATCTTCATAAGAGATTTGTAGCTGTGTCATGTAAAAAAACATGCCGGAAAATTCTATTTCGTCTTTTGAGAGCAAATCAAATACACCAAGAGAAACATCTCCCTGTAAAATGCAGAAAGCAAAATGCTCACTATTGTTCCCTAAAACACTCACATAAAAATTTTCTTCGTATTCTGGCAGAGAAAGTCCAAAAACATCTGATTCGTACATCCATTCCCAGGGCGCTAATTCTTTTATTTTTTCAGCGTATTGATACAGTTGCTTCCACTGGTTCAGCGTTGGGGAGTTTTTCATTTTCCACACTCCAGCATTTTATTAAAATCAGGAAACGACTACTTTCATTTCACAGAATTCCAATTATCACAGAGACCTGATGCCCAGAACCAAGCATTTTATAATCACAAAAGCCGTAATCCAGGGAAAAATCAAGTCGATTTAGTTGATAACGGAAGCCAATACCTGCAGAGTAGCTTGAACTGACGTAAGAATCATTTTTCTCCAGAGAGATGTTTCGATATCCGGCTCGGAGTTTGAATGTTTGCCGCCACTGATACTCGATTCCGACATTTGCCTGCAACAATCCGTCTCGCGGATCCACTGTATCAGTAGCAATGATAATTTTATGATTTTCATTTTGCGCGAATTGTCCCTGATCGCCAATGACTTCCATTGCCAGGCCAAGCCGAAAAAGAAGCGGCAAATCCCATCCTTGTGTCTCCAAAAAGGCAGGAGAAGAAATCGTCTCATTTTCACTCTGATACCAATTGTGATCAACGTGCAAATTATCTCCGTTCAGGCGCATTTCAGTACCCAAATTGCTCAGATTCACTCCCAGTTTCATTCCCAAAACTCCTGTATCGAGCAGCGCGCCAACATCGATTGCCACGCCGTTTGCTGTGAGAGTGTACGCGCCCTCACGGATATATTTGAGGGTAATCCCCAGGCTCAGGTGATTTGTAACAAACCTGCCGTAAGACACCGCAAGCATCATCGATTCCCAGGAAAAATATCTGCCCGTGCCCTGCGGTTGATCCAAAGTTGTGACTTCCATTTCACCGGAATTGAGAAACAAGGCGCTGATTCCGATGGCATCGTAAGAATTAATTGGCATCACAAAGCCGAGGAAACTGTATGACAAATCGAGATAATACTGATTTTGCGATCCAATGAGTGAAGGTTTCTTTACTCTGGGAATTCCAGCAGGATTCCAATAGAGCGCCGCTGCATTTTCAGCCGTGGCAACGCCGGCTTCGCCCATGGCGCTTTCCCGCGCGCTGACGCCAAACTTTAAAAACTGTGCCGCTGAAGTGCCCGTGCGATTAATTGTCTGCCCGAGGAGAGAAAAATTGGAAATTAAAAGCAGCGGAATAATGCTAATAAAATATTTTCTCATTAGAGAACCTGTTTAAATTTATTTTCGTAAATTTTAAATACGAGTCTTAAAATTTCAAGCACTGATTCTGGAGATAATCCCAATTAAAAATCCCAAATTACAAATAAATTCCAAATTCAAATCTCGAAATTCCAAACATCCCTTTTGTAACCAGCCTCGAGCTGTATTAAAAGCTAAAAAATTTAATAAAAATCACGAAAAATTTATAAGTCTTTTAACTTATTTATTTTCAATAAAATATTCTTTGTGACCTTTGTGCCTACTTTGCGACCTTTGCGGTTTCAAAAGGCTTTTGATACAACCCCAGGGTTCAATTTATGTTCGTTTTTGTTTTCTTTTCTGCATCCCCGGCGCCTCTGCGGCTAAATCCAAACTCACCTTTCAGTTAAAGAAACCATAATCCCCAAATTCACTCTTCTCCCGATATCCCAGGCGCTCGGATCGCTCAATTCGCCGCCGATTCTTCCGTCCGAAGCGATCCAGAGGACATTGTACTTATCAAGCAAATTACGAATATCCAGGTAAGTCGAGAGAGTGATACTGGAATTAAGCTTCCAATTTTTGCTGATTTTCACATCAATATAAGACTGGTCACGCATTCTGGCATTGTTTGGCTTCATTTGAATGCTCAAATCAGGAACGTAGCCGGTGCGTGAAGGGAAATAAGTGTACGGTCTGGGCGAATTCCAGCGCCAAAGTAAATTTACGCTAATTTTATCCGGCGTTCCCAGCGCTAATTCTGTGATGAGTGTGTGACGCTGATCCCAAGAGAGATAAAATTCATCGTTGGGCACGGAAAATCCCCAGATGAAATAATTCATTCCCTGATTCGTGCTTCCGCTGAGGCCCTTTGCTGTCATGTAGGAGTAACTCAATTTCCCGGAAAAATGATGACTGTATCTTTTCTGAAAAACAATTTCAAATCCTTCTGAACTGCCGCCGGCCAAATTCACATATTGATTATAGCCGTCATCTTCCGCTTTGCTGTCAGATGCTAAAAATGTTTTTGTATCGACCAGCCCGGAAATATCCTTGTTAAAATAAGTAAGCGAAACCAGCCAGGAATCCCAAAACGTGCGCTTATAACTCACTTCGATAGCTTTGGTTTTCTCAGGTTTTAAGTCTGGGTTTCCGTACAGGGCTTTGACGCCTTTCTTCAGATTAAAATTTAAGCCCGTGAACATATAATCAAACATGGGAATTTGAAAGAAAAACCCATAGTTGATAAAAATGAAATCATCTTTTGTAATGGGAAAAGAAAATCCAATGCGCGGGCTCCATTGAGATTTCAGCGTTGCAGGCGCCCAGCCATTGATCTGCTGTTCATAATCCTCATTGGAAACCGGAATCCATTCTACGAGTGGCCTTTGAGCACGCGGATCCAAAAAGTCGTATCGCAGCCCAAGATTCATTACCACAATGTCGTTGTCGATTTTGTTTTGCAAATAAAAAGAACCACGATAGGGTCGATAATGGTAATAACTGTTAAAATTTAGCAGCTCTGCATCCAACAACGGTTTACCCCAGAAAGATTTCTGCGGCTCGTATTTGACCAGATCATTTTCCAGATTGAAATATTGAAATTCAAATCCCATTTTGAACTGCGCAATGGGATGAAATTGCGAAGTAAAATCTCCCTTGACAAGATAATTCACTTCTTTCGTGTCCTGCCACCACAAACGATTGCCGGAGAAGACAAAATAGTACCAGGGCAATTCATATTGATACGGCTCCATATTTTCAACTTCGGACTTTTTCCATTTTTTCATCTCCCGGTGAATCTGATAGCGGCTGAACTGTAGCGTGTAAAAAGTCCGCGACGACAGCGTATGCGTGAGCGATGCGCTCAGTCGAAGCGAGCGACTTTCGATTGGTGGCAAACCATTCAAATTGTAACGCCAGCGATATTCATATTGACGGGAAAAGTTATTTGAATAAATCGCCTGCGTTACTATTTTAAAATTGTCACTCAGACGGAAATTTAGTTTGCCCACTGCATTTATATGCCTCTCCATGGGCGGATCAAAATATTTTGTCAAATCCTGCCACCAGCGCGTATCTGAAATTCGTAAATTGGACGATAAAAAATAACCAACCCGATCGCCGATGATAGGGCCTGATGTCATCAATTCGAGTTCTGATTTATGATTGGATTTTTCTACTCCGATCCTGTCATCCACAGCACGCAAGAAAAATTCCTGATTCGTACCGCCCTGTTTGGTGACAATGTTAATCACACCGGACATGGCATTACCATATTCCGCGTTGAAGCCGCCGGTTTGGATGGTCATCTCCGCAATAGATTGCTGAGGAAGTTGACTTGCATTTTCCCCTTGCATGCTTTCCTGAATCGGTAGCCCATCCACTAAATAGAGTACTTCTGTCGTTCGTCCGCCGCGAATATGCAAATCTGAAGTGACACCCGGCTGCAAAGAAATGACATCCAGATAAGAATCCACCGGTAATTCGCTGATACTTCGTGCGCTCACCGAATGCATGGTTCCCGTGATGTCTTTTTGAATCAGAGGGCGCTGGGCAGTGACAACAATTTCTTTACCTAAATCGACTGCGACTTCTGACATTTTAATGTCAAGTTCAGTTTTTAAATCCATAATAATGCGAACGTCATCGACGATATAGGGCTGGTATCCGATCATGAGCACTTTTACCTGATAACTTCCGGCAGGAATGTGGTAAATGACAAATTTTCCTTCTTCATTGGTCGCTGCGCCGTATCTTGTCCCAATGAGCATAACATTGGCGCCTATTAACGGCTCTCCAGTCGCCTTGTCTGTCACTTTGCCTTTTAGCAGTCCGGTTGTCCCGCTAAAAACATGACCGGAATAAATCAGGAAAAGCAATACTATTGTGAAAATCCGACTCTTCATTTATTATTTTTGACCTGTCAATAAAATATCTGCCAATAAAAATCCATGAATTAAATTTCCTAAAGCAAATCAATATCAAATCTCTTTTATCAGCATACTAACAAAACTTTCTATTTACGGAGGCGGCGGATCCGTATTGCACGGCGGATCATTTGCCATAACGGGTCCCTGTTTGCACCAGAATTTTCGATAAAATCCGTCGCCGGGAAAGTAATAATGAATGCGCAAAGTCAAAGTATCTGACACAACCGAGTGATAATTTTTAAAAAGCTGAACTTCCGCTTGTGCATAAATCTCTTTTGGTTCGCCAAAAGCAATGACCGAATCCACCGGAGCCAAATAGGTGGTGTCGCACTGGCGCATTTGAATGATCTCTTCGGGTTTGGTTCCCGGGACAATTGAATCATAAAAGGCACACGTCACCCAAATCGGGTTGAAAGAATTAGTTTTATGAATGCTTTTTCCGTCAATTCCTTGCTGATGCCAGACAAGCATATTGTTGCTGAAAAAGGTCAATGAATCTCCCGGAGGAATGACCATATTTCTGACAAAATTCGTGTCCGTATAAACTACTTCTGCCCGCCACGTTTCAGTCTCATCTTTAGGCCAGAGATTGACTTTAATGACGATCCATTTTTTCCCTTCCATAGCTTCGTCAAAATCATTCAAGACATTCACGCCAAATCGAATTACCCACTTTGAACGGTAGTCAAATTCTTCCATGGAAAGGTATTTCGGAGGCAATCTGAATCTGGTCTCAAAATGATTTTCCTGTGCAAAATCCATTCTGCCATTCTCGGAAAAGAGATAGACCTTCAACACTTCTACTCTTTCGGGACCTGAAGGAATTTTTTCCCTGCATGAAAAAATGATGAACAATATAGCAAACAGAAAAATGTGTCTCGTTTTTTTCATTCGTAAAGTCCATTTTTGAAAATAAATTCATAACTAATGCCGACAAGCAAGCAAAAACCTCGAATCTAATCCCGTACCCTCAGTAGTGTCGTGGCTAACGCAAAATAACAAACTTCCCTTTTGCATTTTTCCCATCCGGAGTGTCAACTACGAACATGTATAATCCGTAGCTCACCTTCAAATTGCTGAAATTGAGTAAATCCCAATATTCAAAATCGCTATACGGATCATCGTGATGCAACACCTGTACGCGCTCACCCGTTGAAGTAAAAATGTGAATCGCACACTTTTCCGGCAAATTGATAAATTGAATTTTCCCCTCGCTGTTTTCCAATTCCCAACCAGCTCGCACAATGAATGGATTGGGTACAACTTTTACCGGCTTTTCTTCCAGTGAATAATCTGTCTTTTTCTTCAATGGCGTCGTGGAAATGCGAAATTTATCACCGGTGATGAAAGGCCTCTTCAGCGCAATGTGTGCCACATCTCCCGGCTGCGGGGGCACATTCAGCATCCCCTGATAGGTAAAAATCGTTCGCTCCCGAATGATGATGCGCAGCGTGAACTTATTCTTTTCATTGAATTGATCCCAAATGTAAATGACATCTCCGCTGGACCAGGTCGATTTCAGCGAATCTGTGCTGTCCGTCTCCGAATCGAAAAAAATGTCCCAATTTGATTTTACATTAAGCACTGTGTTCCAGATTTCAAAGGGAGCGGTTTTGTGCATGTATTTGCTCGTGTCTATTTTGTCGGTGAAAATGATGTCATATTCATAAGGATAGGGATCCCAATTGATTTTCCCGCCAAAAATCGACCAGGTACAATTGGATTTTTCCCCGGTCGCCTTTTTATACCAGAAAGTTTTCTCGTTCAAAACTTCCATATTATCATAGCGCTTGATCTTCAATTGCAATCCGTCAAAAATGGGTCCCTCTTCCCCGTTCGTCTGTGTTACTTTTGAAAGGATTAAACTATCTTCAGTCTCATCATAAAGATCATAAACAGCGAAGCCGTAAGTTGTATCCTCAAAAGCAATCAGATAATCGTGGCCTGTCACAACCTGAGGATCGATCACTTTAACTTCAATGGGGCCATTTCCCGAACTCTCTCCCAAATCAGCGACTTCAATTTTTGCTTCTTCATAATTAGCCGCAGTCAAACCTGGAATCACTTTTACTAAATTGGGCGAAATTTCAGGATCTGTACCTTTGGGACTTTCGCTCATGGGAGAAGCGGGAAATCCCTCGGGATTCCACGATTCACTTTCCAATATTCCGTGGTCATAAGCACACACGCTGTACCAATACGTCACCCCGTTTGTTACAGTCGAATCTGTCCAGGTGTGGAATAAGCCGGTGTCGTCCCCCAGTTTTTGGAACGGATACACCTTCTCATAGCCCGCAATATCATTGTCCAGATCGCAGCGCGCCACAGGGATGAAACCAACCAATTTAGCGTCATGGTCCAAAATCTTTTCACCCCAGTCATTGTATTTCGGATCAACGGTAGTACGATAAATTTTATATCCCTCGAAATCTTTGTAACCGGTAATGAAATCTGCGGCTTGTTCCGCAGCACTGTCCCAGTAAAGCGCTACTTTGCCATCGCCGGGAACAGCCCTCACCTCAGGAGGCGGAGGACCAAGCGAGCGATTGTAATTGTGATCCACAATCTGGCGCGCTATTTTTGCGCTTACCAATAATTTTTCAGGTGTATCTGCCACTAAAATCCCAAAAATCAAATGCAACGTATCACCGCTCGCCCAATTCAAGGGGCCGCAAGACAACAGATCATAGACAATCCAAACAGATCCCCTGCTTAACCAGTAGTTTTTCTTTTGAATACGTGAAGGACAATCAAAATTTGGGTTCAGGCTGTCATCTTGATCTTTAAAAAAGATCATCTCATCAATCACCCCCGGATTGACATCAGTCGTGTCACCGGACAGCAACTTATATTGCATTTTTTTTGCATCATCGTAAATAAAACATTTATAATCCAGATAATGCCATCCGGTTAAGCCTAATTGCTCGCCATCTTCCTCATCGACTAATCCATCGCCGTCATTATCAATTCCATCTTTTTGAGCGAGAGGTGTTTTCAAAAATTGCACACCAAAAACTTTGGCATCCTTATCGGGATCGCCATAAATAGAATTATAACTATAACTCAAATTATAAGGGAAAACCTCATCGATGAACTCTTCACCATTCTTAACGTAACCGGTTTTTAATCCCTCATAATGAGGTCTGCGTGAAGTTGTCCAATAATAAGGATTATCCGACTCGTAATAAATTCCCAAATAGACATCACGATAATCCCACTGGCTGATATTTATAATTTCCAGATCGTAAATAATAAGATTTGCGAGATACCCCTCCTGAAATCCGACAATTTGAGCATGCACTTCAGCACCAACCGGATAGCCATTGGTGCGATAAAATTGCAGTTCATCTTCTCCGGAAGTTGGTGTTTCCCGCACTTTGTCCTCAAACGCCAAAAAAACATCCTGATCTCCCAAAAATTCACCTTCCACAGGCAAACCTGTGTAAGGATCCGTGCGCCACTTTCCGGGCCAGGTGGGCAATCCCGTTAATGAATTTTTCGGAAAAGTGCCCGGAATATTGCTTGTTGGCGCCAAAATGAAATCAAAATTGCCGCTGGCATGGTAAACTTCAGAATATGAAACTTCATCCGTATAAAAAACTCCTTTCGTGCCGGGGATCGAAGACCATTGTGTGTTGCCGCTAATAGCGTAATAGTAACCCCATCGGTTCTGAGTAA
>NATN01000072.1 GCA_002085355.1 Candidatus Zhuqueibacterota bacterium 4484_87
TTGGCGTCAAAATTTTGAACGCGCAGGCAGAGCACGATTGATGTGTCCGGTAGATTTTCCGGTGACCAGAAACAAAGCGTGTCGGAAATCACCTGATGTCTGTCCACAGAAACCACTGGAAACCATTGCATTGGATTATCGCCGATGCCGAAAGAAATGTCATACTTTTCCATGAAAGCGCCGGCGGCTGTCCCGATAATCGGAATTTCAGAACCGGCAAATCCCTGATCAAATTTCGGGAAACTGATGTGAGCGACTGTTGCCAGATCGATTTGCAACGCTCGAAATGCATCGACTCTACCAGCGCCGAATTTGTTATCCCAACCGGGCGAACCAAGGTCGGTTGCAGAGGAAACAAGCACATTTCGGACGGTGAAATTTGACATTTCCGGTGAATGGCTCAAAATCAATGCTGCCACGCCAGAGACAACCGGTGCTGCTGCGGAAGTGCCGGAAAAAAGAGAATAGGAATTATTTTTCGCTGTTGTGAGCAATTGGACGCCCGGAGCGACAATGTCAATCGTAGCGCCGTAGCTGGAAAACCCTGCCAGCGCGTCCGAAGAAGAAACTGCTCCCACGGAAATGACTTGCGGCAGAGCTGCGGGATAATTGATTTCTGCGGAAGATGCATTTCCGGCTGAAGCAATGAGAACGATATTATTCTGCCGGGCAAATTCCATCACATCGCGAAACAGTGGAGAGGTCGCCACATCGCCAAAGCTCATGTTGATAATTCGGGCGCCGTTGTCGATGGCGTAAATGATCGCCGCTGCCACGTCATCTTCTTCGAGGTAACCCTGAGCTGTTCCGGCGCGCAAACCCATGATGCGGCAGGAGGGAGCGATTCCGGCAATTCCTTTTTTATTATTCGCAGTAGCAGCAATAATTCCGGCGACCGATGTGCCGTGGCCGTGCTCGTCAGCAGGATCATTGTCCGGAATCAAATAATCTCCGCCATCCGGGAAATGCGGTGCATCAGTGAAATCCCAACCGCGAATGTCGTCCACAAATCCGTTTCCGTCATCATCGATTCCGTTAAAGTCAGAGGAATCCACTGCGCCGTTGCCGTTGATGTCCTCACCGGTATTAAGCCACAAATTGTTGCGCAAGTCTTCGTGTAAATAATCGACGCCTGTGTCAATCACGCCAACGATCACGCTGCTGTCTCCGGTCGTGATCTGCCAGGCGTTTTCGATTTGAATTTTCTGCAGATACCACTGTTCGCTGTATCTCGGATCATTTGGCGCATCATGCAGCAGAAATGTTCGGTTCACTTCGGCAAATTCAATGAGCGAAGATTCTTGCAAATTTGCCAATGTTCTTTGAATTTGATCAGTTTCGCTGATTTGAATTTTGAAATATTGCGTCAGCGGCGATTTTTCAAATGCGCGGCGGAAATTTTTCATCGGAAAGAATAGCGGTTTCAGCGAAGCGGCAGAGTCCAACTTCAAATTAGCGAGTGCTTTCTGATCCACAGGTTTTTTAATTTTTACAATAATTTCCCGGGGAAGCGGTTTTTCTGTCGCCTGAAGTTGAAACTGAAATGCAAAAAGCAGCAGAAAAATGATTTTATTCAAATAGAATTTTTTCATCTTTTATTTAGCCGAAAATAGTGAAAAATGATTCTGATAGTCATTAATAAAAGCAAAAAAATGCCCAGAGCATAGTTGAGAAGACGATTGATTTTTCCGGAATAATATTTTTGAAAATAATGATAAAAACTTAGATGGCTTGTTTTGAGCATTTTTACCCGATTACGGAGCACAGATGTTCCTTTTGCGTGGATAATGTGGACTTCCGGGAAGAAAAGAATTTTCCAGCCCGCACCAAAAATACGCCGGCACAAATCCACATCGCTGAAAAACATGGGAAACCGTTCGTCCAAAAATCCGATTTGAGAACTTACTTCCCTGCGGAGCAACAGAAATGCCCCTTGCGGTTGTTCAACCTCGCGCGTTTGGTTGTGATCAAAATCGCCCATTTTCCAGTAATTGAATTCCCTGCTATGCGGAAAAAGGAGCGATAAACCCAGCGCATTGTAAATCACATCTCTGCGCCGCGGGAAGCGACGACAGGACGGCTGAATCGAACCGTCCGGATTTCGAAATTGGGGAGAAATGGCGCCAATTTGCGGAGAATTTTCCAACTGGCTCATGAGCCGGGGCAGTGTTTCTCTCGGGATGATTGTGTCGGGGTTGAGCAATAGAACGAAATCTCCACTCGCGAGTTTCAGTCCCTGGTTGACTCCTTGCGTGAAACCCAGATTTTCATTATTTTGAATAAGCTCAAATTTCTCAAAATCACTTGCGAAAGAAGAAGCGACAGCAACGGTTTTGTCCGCGGAATTATTATCGATGAGTAAAATTTCCATGTCTGATCTGACAGGGGATGCCTTCAACGATTGCAGACATTTACCAATTTCATCAGCGTGATTGAAAGTGACAATGATAACAGATAGTTTCATTAAATTTTTTCTCCGGATAACATCCGTATTTACCGCATCAGTTGAAATTTAAACGAATGATTTTCATCTTCGGTTTCCGATTATGAAAATAAAAAAGAGGTGTTGTAAACCACCTCTTTTGCAAGAAAACATCTTTGTATGCGAAAAGAAAAAGAATCTATGCGACTTCGTTCACCTTCCAATTTTCATCCACCCACAAGCCAATTATTTCGATTTTCGGATAATGTCGATGAATGAAATCAATAGTTTCTTTTGTATGTTTGATTTGTTCATCCCTATCCGCCGGATTTCCGGCGCAGTCATAATGGCCGACTATGGCAACTCCGACGGAATGGTGTTTTTCCAATGAAATTTTGAGCTTTTCCAGCATGGATTCAACCAAATGCGGGTCATCTCGAATTGCCAGAACACGATTCGCCCCGGCTTCTGTGATAGCATCCACGTATTCGGCATCAAATCGGTTTTGCAGATACTTGATAACAGGGAGTTGAACTCGTCCATCCATGCAGTTGATTGCCGTGCAAAATTTCATTTTAGGCCCTTTTCAGTAGTTCGCTCATTGATTTTGAAGGCTGAAGACAATTTTTTAAATCAAAATTGTGAAAAAACCACTAACCAGCATCTTCTTCCATTTTTCGTTTTAATAGTTCAATTTTTTGCTTGTACATTTCGTTGTCTGGATCTTTCTTTAATAATTGCTCATAAACACCAATTGCCTTGGCATACTGGCGCTGGGCGGCATAAATTTCACCAAGCGTAGGCGTTGCCAGGGAACCCTTTGAGGAAGAAGGACGCGGCGGTTCGGGTTTTTGAATCGGTTGTTTTTCCTCTCGCGCCGGCATAGGCTGAGATAATTTTGGTTCAAAGTCCGGAATCTGCGGCTCTGGCTCTGATTTGCGCGTTTCTTCTTTTTCAGAATCAAATGGAAAAAGGGAATCTTCAATCTCCTGCGATTCCAATTCTCGTTGCTTTTGCAATTCATAAAAAGGATCATATTCTGCTTGAGATGTGTCGCCTGGGGGCAAATGCTCCGGTTTTTCTGGCGGCTCCTGACGAGGCGGAACATTTGTATCGGTCGCCGTGTTACCCAGTGCGTCAAAAGGCGATTCCGGAACGGTTGGTTCAGTTTCTGCGTCTGTAAATGGAGAAGGCTGCGGCTCCTCGGCTAAATTAAAAGTCGGTTCATTTTCAATGTCTGATATGCTGTCATCACTGAAAATATCGTCTAATAAATCAAGTTCTTTCCTATCGTTTTCATTAAAAGCAGTTTGTGATGGCTCTGGTGCAGCTTCAACCGGCGGCTGTGCTGGCGCAGATTCTTCCAGATCTAATAACGTATCATCCGTTTCAGTGAGAACTGATTCGTGCAAGAATGAATCGTCTTCTTTTTCGGGCTGAAAACTTGGCGGCTCTGGCGGAGATTGCATTTGTTCGTTGAGTATGAATTGTTGTTTCAGCATTGCGAGCCGTTGTTTCGCTCTTTCGTTCAGCGGATCAATGCGAAGTATCTCCAGGAAATTTGTCTCACATGCATTTTGCCATCCGTTAAGTGCTGTTAATTCCCCCAGTTCGCGATAAGCCGCGATATATTTGGGATCAAGAACAATCACTCGCTTCAATTCTTTTTCACCCAGGTCAAATAGTTTTTTACGTACATAGCATTTTCCCAGAACAAAATGGCCGCTGATGTAATTCGGATGCAAACGCACGCCGTGTTCGCACAGTTCAATCGCCTCGTCAAGCCGTCCCATTTGCATGTAACAATCAGCCAGCCGGGCAAACAGCATAGAGTTTGGTTTCTCGACGAGAATTTTTTCCAGATATTTTATTTCATCTCTGAGTGATTTCTGCATTGCTAAACTCCTATGAGACATCCTTTTTTATTTTAGGCTGGGCAAATCGTATGGCTCTTATGAAAAGTAGCATTTTTTTTCGATTAAATCAATATTTTTTTTCAAAATTGTCAAAAAAAAACACGCAATAAGTCAGTCACAAAAGCTGCACCGGAGACGTGTCGTGTACGGTGGATCAGAAATAGTGAGTTTTTTTAATTCATTTTATCTTGAACCCTTGCGGGCGTATATTTTACCAATTTGAGATGGTTTTATTGATAATCTCTGTGACGATTTTACCAATCGCCTCTTGAATCGCCTCCTGCCGTGTGGTATTGCCCTGGCCCGGCGCAAGGTCGGGATTGTAAGTGCCCCATTGCGTGATTTGTTCGTCCCAAAAAGTCTGATTTTTTTTCAAATCATCAAAAGCGACATTCACGGTGACATACACTTTTATCTCACTCACCTGTTCGTTTTGATTGTAGGCGCCAGCCTGATCCCGAATGTTGGTAATTTCTCCGTGTATCATGCTGTCTGCAGAACGGCGGTCTGCAACTTTCAGCGTGTTGTCTTTTGTGAATTCTTCAATCAGTGCATCGGTCAGATCTTCAGGCACACCGAATTCACTCGTCCTGTTGCCAAAAGTGGGCACTGCCACCGTCTTAATATGTCCGGGCAACGTGGAACCGGAAAAAGAATAATAGCCACAATTGGCAGCTAAAATTGAAAATAAGATAGCAGCAAAAACTGCTAATGATAATGATTTTCTATTCATGTATAAACCCTTCGAGAATGCATGAGTTCTTACCATTGAGAGATGACCAGCTAATATTTTAAATTATATTCCTTAATTTTCCGATACAGCGTGCGTTCACTGATTTGCAAACTTGCTGCTGCTTTTCTTTTATTGCCGTTGAAATGGTTCAACGTTTCTTCGATCAAATTTTTCTCCATGTCCGGCAACGAGGGCAGGACATGAATCTCCTCACCGCTCACCGGATCAATCGTTTCAACTTCATCGTTTGGATGAACGATTTGATAATCATTTTCCCAGCTTCTCAGTCGTTTCGGAGGGAACAACCGCGTGAGAATGAGCTCACGGAGTTGGAAAATTTCACTTTTCAGATCTATCAGCGCGCGATAGATGAATTCCCGTTCTACTTGTTCGGTCGGTTTATTGAGTGGTATGGGCAAATTCCGTGTTTGCTGTTGCTGAAACGGATCAAGGTGCCTGCGGATCACGTCACCAGTAATCTTTGCGCCTTTTTCCAAAACGATGATGGATTCAATCAGATTTTTCAGTTCTCTCACATTGCCGGGCCAATTGTAATTTGCCAGCGCGCTAAAAGCAGTCTCATCAAATCCGGCAAAATTGATATGATTCGCTTTGGCAAACCGAGTGGCAAAAGTTTGCGCCAACAAAGGGATGTCTTCGCGTCGTGCCCGCAGCGGGGGAATTTCAATGGTCACTGCACGCAATCGAAAATACAGATCTTGCCGGAAATTTCCCTCCTGAACTTCTTTGTCCAAAGAACGATTCGTAGCAGCGATGATGCGTACATCTGTCTTTTGCGGCGTCGAACCACCAACTCGCGTGAACTCATGCCCTTCGAGCACGCGAAGCAATTTCACCTGCGCGCTCAACGGCATTTCGCCGATTTCATCGAGAAAGACTGTGCCACCGTGCGCGGTTTCAAAAAATCCTTTTCGCGTGCCAATCGCTCCAGTGAACGCACCTTTTTCATGCCCGAAAAGTTCCGATTCGATGAGACCCTCCGGAATTGCCCCGCAGTTGACGATGATCAGCGGTTTTTCCGCACGCTTGCTGTTTTGATGAATGGCGCGGGCAACAAGCTCTTTGCCGGTTCCGCTTTCGCCAACGATGAGCACGGAAATGTCGCTGGGGGCAACTTGTTCAATTGTTTGAAAAATTTGCAGAATCGCCGGAGAATTCCCGATGAGCCCGGATTCTTCCTGAAATTTCATAAACCGCATTTGCAATTTGTCGCTCTGATTCATACCTCACCGTTATTTTTTTATTTTTGTTCAGGCGTTTGTCGTTTAAATGTTATCTTAATTAGCTGCCTGATTCCTGAAGAATTCCACCGTTTGATTTAATCCCTCTTCCAAATTGACTTGCGGAGACCAGCCCAGCAAACTTTTAGCTTTGGCGTTGTTTAAAACGCTGCGCATTTGCTCGCCGGGTTTAGCGGGTCCGTGTTTCTCTTCCATATTTGCGCCTGTCAGACGATTGAGCCGTTGAAAAAGTTCGTTAACATCGGTTTCAATTCCGGTGCCGATATTTATTGCCTCGCAGCCGTGGAAATCCAGGGCCTTCACATTTGCCGCGACGACATCGGAAACAAAAACATAATCCCGCGTCTGCTTGCCGTCGCCGTTGATAACCGGCTGTTCCTTTTGCAGCAATTTCGACGCAAAAATTGCAATTACGCCGGCTTCGCCGCGTGGGTTCTGTCGGGGACCGTAAATGTTTGCGTAACGCAGCGCAGTGTACTGCAAACCATAAGTTTTAAAGTAGTAAAATAAATATTTTTCTCCGGTCAGTTTAGCGATTCCATAGGGAGATAGCGGGCGTGTCGGGTGTTCTTCGTCGGCTGGAAAATAATCCTGCTCTCCATAAATTGCACCGCCACTGGATATGAAGATCGCACGTTTTACGCCAGTGCGCACCGCTGCTTCCAGTAGATTGATCGTTCCGACTATGTTGTTTCTTGCGTCAAAGGTCGGATCTTTCACCGAAAGGCGAATATCCATTTGCGCCGCATGGTGATTTATCAGATCAAATTTTTCCTGTTCAAATAAATCAAAAATCTGTTTGTCCTGAATGTCCATTTCCACAAATTTGGCGTTGGGATTTAAATTGTCTTTGGAACCGGTTCTCAAATTGTCAACAACTACAACCTCATGTCCCAATTTCACGTACGCATCTGTCACATGGGAACCGATAAAACCAGCGCCTCCGGTCACTAAAATTTTCATCGTTCTGATTCCTCCTGTTGCCGATCCATAGCAGCTATCTTTCTTTATTGTGTTTTGTAACTGTTCAGCTTGAGTCGTCTCTTTATAATTTTGTAAGCTGCTGAAGCAGCTATTTGCTTTTTGGTTTGTATTACACCACCATGCTGAAGCATGGTGTTCGTCCAAAAAGTCGGTAGTATTAACACCACGATTCATCGTGGTGTCCATAAATCAACATTGCAAGCTAATTAGCCGCTTCAGCGGCTTTTGGAATAGTCATACCTGACTAGTTACCATATTTTAAAGGAAAACCGATAGTTCCTAAATTTTGATTGTTTTTTGAACTGAATGAACAAATATTTCTTACAAAGCCTTAAAGGCAATATCTTTTCTGTAGTAAGCACCGTCAAAGGTAATTTTCCCTACTGCATCGTAAGCGCGGCGGATTGCGTTGTTTATTGTTAATCCCATGGCAGTGACACCTAAAACTCTGCCGCCTGCGGTGACAATGTCATCGCCTCGCCTGCTTGTGCCGGCGTGGAAAATTTTTACATTTTTTTCAACAATTCTGTCGAGCCCGATTATTTTCTTCCCTTTTTCATAGCTTCCGGGATATCCGCCGGAAGCCATGATTACGCATACTGCGTACTGATTTGCTTTTTCCAGCGTTACATTTTCCAAATTTCCATCGATACAGGCTTCCATCACTGGTACAATGTCGCTTGTTATGAGCGGCAGAATGACTTGAGTCTCCGGATCGCCAAACCGGCAATTGAACTCTATCACTTTAGGCCCTTCGTGAGTCATCATCAGTCCGGCGTAAAGAACTCCGCGGTAGGGTCTGTCTTCCAGCGCCATGCCTTTGATGGTTGGTTTCAGAATTGTGTCTTCAATTATTTTAAGCAAATCATCGTCCACGAACACGGCTGGCGCATAGGCGCCCATGCCGCCGGTGTTGGGGCCTGTGTCCCCGTCAAAAATGGGCTTGTGATCCTGCGCTGGAATCAGTGTTTTAATGTTTGTACCATCACTGAATGCTAATACTGACACTTCCTCGCCTTGCAAGAATTCTTCTATCACTACACGTCGGCTCGCGTCGCCAAATATTCTGTCCACCATCAGCTTTCTCAGAGCATCTAAAGCCTCTTTTTTGGTCTGGCACACAATGGCGCCTTTTCCGGCAGCCAAGCCGTCCGCCTTGATGACGATTGGGCTGCGCGAATTTTTTACGTATTCTTCAGCTCTGTCAAAAACATCGAAGGATTCATACCGTGCTGTGGGAATGTGATATTTTTCCATTAGATATTTGGAAAAAACTTTGCTGCTTTCGATCTCTGCCGCCTTTTGGCTGGGGCCGAAAATTTTCAGGCCTTTCTCCTGGAAATCATCGACAATGCCCTGGGCTAAGGGAATTTCAGGGCCCACTACAGTGAGGTCGATATGTTTATCGCTGGCAAATTTGATCAACCCTTTGATGTCAGTCGCGGCAATGGGCACGCATTCAGCGATCTGGCTGATGCCGGCATTCCCGGGAGCACAGTAAATTTTTTCAACCTGTTGACTTTGTTGAATTTTCCAGACAAGTGTATGCTCGCGTCCCCCGCTTCCAATAACCAGTACTTTCATTTTTGTCATTTGCTCCGAACCTGTTTATTAACATTGAGTTGAAGTTAAAAATTAACAATATGATTTAATCTGCACATTTGCGTAACTATTTTTCTCTTTTTTATGCAATAAAAAAATCATAATTTGGCGTTTGTTTCATTTTAAGGCAAAAAGTAACGGCAGCCGTTCATTTATGCCGTAATTTATTTCCGGGAAAATCTTTGACCACAAAGCGGTCGAAGGTTCACCGTCAAGATTGATGACAGAGAGCGACTTATCCTTGAATATTGAAAATTGCAGTAATTTTTCTGCAGTTGCCAGCAGCGTCATTTTTTGCCGGACAATGATGAAGTGCGTCATTCGGTC
>NATN01000073.1 GCA_002085355.1 Candidatus Zhuqueibacterota bacterium 4484_87
GCGAAAATTCAACACCCCAGTTAATAAGCTCCCGCACCCGTTGTGGTCCCTCGTGGACGATGAGCTCCACAGCGTCGCGATGACACAGTCCTGCACCGGCTTTCAGTGTGTCTGTGATGTGCAACTCATAATCATCGTTTTTGTCGATGACGGCGGCAATGCCGCCCTGAGCGTAGTTTGTGTTGGATTCCGCTTTGTCTTTTTTAGTGATGATCGTTACATCTGCATGATCGGCCAGTTTCAGAGCCAAAGACAAGCCGGCAATCCCGCTGCCGATGATCAAAACATCAGTTTCAATGGTCATTTCTGGGACTTTCTTTTCAAAAATATTGGATTACGGTTTTGAAGAGTCAGCAAAATTTCAGCAATAAACTTACGGCAAATTTGAATCAAAATCAATAGATTTTTGATTTTTTTTCGGAATCACTTCCAAAATTTGCAGACACTTTTCACGCGGGCTAGTCATTTTTTCATTTTGAGGACAGGATTTAATTATTATTACGCTCTTTCAGAGCTCAGCAGAATTTTCTTTTTTTTAACCCATGGGGCGTTGCCCCATGCTGATTTATAACGCCCTTACGGGGCTTACGCCAACGGCGTAAAATAATTTAGCCGAGGGCAACGCCCTCGGTTTAAGAAACACACCTAAAGGGATTAAGCGCTGAAGGCGCGGGATAGCTTAAGAAAATTTAACCATTTGTGTGAACTGGGTAGTTTTTGTACTCAAAGTGTTTTTTAGATTATTTGATAATAACCATTTGATATTGTCAATTAATCTCGGAATAACCAACATGGGTTTGGAGTACCTTCTGGTTTTTTTCGTAACCGTCAATTTAACACAACACGAATTTTTCGTGATATTTTTATTTTTCTGGGAGTATTATTAACAGGGGAGATAGTGAAATTAAAAAAGTTGCAGTGAGGAAAAGGCAGAAGTGTATTAGAGAGGGACAGAAGAAAAAAATATCTTCGGCAAATTGAATATTTAACAGCATGAAAACACAGAAAATATCAGCGATATTGAGATTAGAACTTTTTCTATACTTTGGCAAAATAATTTAAGGCAAAATAATTGGTTTTGAAAAATGGTGAAGAAAACAGCTTTGAAAGTTTCCCGAAGGGTATTTTGATTCAAAAAAGTTATCGTCTTTTTTGAATTTAATCGTTCCAAAAATAGTTTTGCCGGTAATTATTTTGCCAATTATTAGGGCAGCTAAAAAAGTAAACGGATATTTTTATCAGGACAAATCTGAATAAAAGACGTGGTATAAGAATGATTTGTCAATAATTTTTGTGCTTGGATAAAAAGTTTGCAAAAGTTAAGTTAATAGTGTCTGTGAAAATAAAAAAAAGCCAGCACCAATCGAAATCGATGCTGGCCCCCCCTAATCTCATAGCTATCGAGAATCCCCAGTTCTCAATAGCAAAGATCAGAACTTAAATTATTCAAAGGTTAAATATGCTCAAAAAGCTGATTTTGCGGAAAAATATTCCAAATAAAATAACTTAATAAAAAAATGTATTTTTTATCATTCTGCAAAAACAGAAAAGATTTAAATTTTTATACTTTAGTACAATTTTTTTATTTTGATTTGCTGGTAATAGTGCTTCAAAATGTCCTGATAGGGAATTTTTTTCATTGCCATCACTGTTGCACCGACCTGGCAGAGACCGACGCCGTGACCCCAGCCGCCGCCTTTGAGGATGAATTTTTCCGCTTTACCGTCAGCGGTAGTTTCTTTTTCCACATAAAACATGGAACTGTAAAGATGACTTTCGGATAAAACGCGCCGGATTTCCAGCTCCTTACCAATTTTCAGCGTCTTTTTGGAGCCAACAAGATTGATGTAAATCAAGCGCCCGGAATCGCCACGTTCAAGGGGCACAATATCGAGCAATTCACCGATGTCCTCGCCGGTTTTTTTCGCGATTAATTTTTCCAATTCTTCGCGTTTGTATTCGACTGTCCAGCGAAATAAATTTTCCGTGGAATACAAATTTGCCAACTTCGGAGGGAGCTGATATAAATTCGTGTTACAATAACAATCCGGTTCGGAATCGATCAATTTTTTTGCTTTTTCTTCAGTGTTTGCCGGAAATTCGAGGGGCTTGTCGCTATCAATTGCGGACATCATGTAGGGGATTTTTCGATTTTCCCACACGTTATGATACGATTCAATAATTCCGCCACAAATTTTGGAATAACGCGCATCACAGACCTCGTTTTCGTACATGATGACTTCGCCCCAGGTGTTTTCCACAGCCTGCCGTGAGACATCCTGTTCACGTTTTTTCCCGTGATAGCACTGGCAGTGATCGTCAGAGCAAAGATGGAAATTGGCATTGTAATGGTGCTTGCCCATGGTAGCAAAAACAGTACTGCGCGCGGCGACTGTTTGCGCTTCCAGCAAACCCAGCGGACAGTCCGAGGTCATTTCCGATGAGTTGACGCTGGTGAGATAGTCTTCGATATTGACTTCATTCACAACAACTAATTTGCCCTCATTATTGACGCTGATTTCGATAATGCCCCGGTAGTCCAGATCTTCCAATTTTTGCCAGTGAAATTCAATCCCGATGACAATGTCAGAGACGGTGATGTGTGTTCCCCTGTTCGGATTTTCGGGAACAATTCTTACCGGCGCAGCAATTTTTTCCCCGGCTAATTCAATGGTAGCGGTCGATGGTGACACAATATTTTCAATAACCACGTACTCGCCCGGATTCTCTCTGCTTTGGCGGAACTGTTGTGCTGATTCTTTATCTACAAAATTCCCCAGAGCAATCCAATATTCACGATTGTCAAGGCGGAGATTTTCTGTTTGTAGCTCCATGCCAACGCAGCGAACAGAGGCATCCACTCCTTGTTCTCGGAACTGCTGCGCGCGTTTTTCTGCCAGAGATTTATCTTTTTCAATGCCTGCTCTCACTTGATAGCGTATTTCGGCTGGTTTTGATGCGGAAATTGTTACCTGATAATTTCCATTTGCTTTTCCGGTAAAAATTGTTTTTCCGTGTTCGTCTTGAACGGAAAAATTTTGATTGCAGGAAAAGCGAACTTTTTCCGCTGACTGCAAAACGCCAATTCTAACAACCGGAACATTATTCTTCACTGTAGTCACTGATTTGTTCTCCTCTCATTTTATCACTAAAAATATAAAAATATTTCATACCAAAATAAGTGGACAGAATCGCAAGAATCAAAATTGGAATTTGTACATGAGCCTCTCCTGCGTACCATGTCAATTTTTCCGGCGGTACGTTGGAATATCCCAGGGCAATGCCATTGTTGATAAAATGAACGATGATTGATGGAATTACAGAGTTGCTTTTCCATGCCATCACGCCTAAAAAAATGCCAAAAAAAGTGAACTGTACTGTCCACCAGGGATTGAGGTGGGCGACCGCAAAAAGAATCGCTGTTGCCATGACGCCTCTTGTGACGTCAAAGGTTTTCTCAAAACTGATTTGCACGAAACCGCGAAATAAAAGCTCTTCCAGCACTGACGCGAGAATGACAGCGGAGAATCCGATAATCAACAAATCTCCTAATGAATTGATCACGAGAGATTTTTCCATCATTTCTTTGAGAATTTCAGGCATGGGCAGGATGAGCTGGAACAATCGGTCAAATTCATCGACAAGCACGGATAAACCGATGCCCAGGATGACGCTGATGCCAATGAGCGGCAGGCTCACGGAACGCAATCGAAAAAGGGCTTTTAACGGAAATTTGTAATACAAAACATAGACAAGCGCAGGAATGATAATCACAGCTTCAGTCAGAAACAGCCCAGTTTTCATGCCAAGAAGCGCTCCCAACAGGGCAGAAAAAAATGTCAGCATTAAAGTGAGCAACAAAATAACAATCACGTCGCGTATTGGCGGAAAAGAGGGAGAAGTTTCCAGTTCGGTCATAAATTCCTCTGTGTCGGTTTTCAATTTATGAATAGTAAAATTACGGAAATTCGTTCGTTGTACATTCCAAAAAGAAATATTTTGTTTTCTAGTTGCTGATCCGAATCTGACTCATGATCACGGCGCCTGCTTGCGCCAGATTCAGCGATTCTGCTTTGCCAAAAGCAGGAATCTGAATCCGTTGATCAATGTAGCGCGATATTTTGTCAGAGACCCCGCTGTTTTCGTTCCCCAAAATTAATGCCAGAGGCGTTGAATAGCGAATCTGGTGATAAAATTTTTCGCCGCCAACTTCAGCGGAGAATATGCTGAACTGTTTTTCTTTTAAGATCGGCAACATATCGGATAAAATCACTTCCGGAAAAAGAGGGAGGTGAAAAAACGATCCCATGGTGGCGCGGATGAGTTTATCATTGAAAAGCTCCACGCTGCCTTTTCCTAAAAAAACTGCATCAAAGCCAAACCAGTCTGCTGTGCGAATGAGTGTCCCCACGTTTCCCGGGTCTTGTCCTGCATCAATGAACAGGAGAAAAGACGGTTGCTCTTTAAAGAAATTTTCCGGCGAAGGTCGCTTCTGGCGAACGATACAGAAGATGCCCTGAGAGTGAACAGTGTCTGCAATCTTCCTGACGTCGTCACGGTCAATGTCAATTATTTCGATATTTTTTCGATCTGCTAATTGAGAAATATGTTCTGAAGTTTCGGAGGTTGTGCTTCCCCGGTCGAGAAGACAAGACTGAATCTCGAAGTCCGATTGCAATGCTTCTTCGCACAAACGAAGTCCTTCAATGAGGAATAACTGTTCCCGAGCGCGGATTTTTTTCTGTTTGAGCCCAAGGATTTGTTTTAGTTTTGATTTGGAAAGCACAATTATAAAACTTGTTTCGAGTTTAGTTTGAAATATGGGATTTGCTGCGTTCTTTCTGTAAAAAGAAACTCCCGCAATCGGGAGCTTCTCTCATTAAATGTGATCCATCATGTCAAACAAAATCTTCTCTGCTTTGGAAAGAAATTTTTCAGGTACATAAATTGTCGCTGATGCGCCGGCCATGCTGGCGCTGCTCGTCGCCAGTGTGGCGGTGACGCTGTCTGCTTTGATATAGCAAGGGATATTCTCTTTGTCGAGCACTTCTTTTACCATTTCTGCATAGACATTCCCCGGTAAATCCCGCATTGCGACCCAATTTTCTTCGTAAAATTCAGGCTCTTCAGGCAATTTATCGACTAAATCGACATCGCAATCCGGGCAATGTTTAACTTCCGGCAAATATTCGTATCCGCAGACTGGACAGAATGGCATGGGAGTCCCTTTCTAATTTGTTTCAAAATAGTGTTCTTCACCCTCTTCAATCACGCGCATGACTTCCCGGGGCGTTTTCGATTTCATCAGTTTGTTTCGGAAATCTTTCAGCGTCAATAGCCGGGAAATGCGACTCAGCGCTTTGAGATGCGGACCTGTCTTGTCCGGAGGACCTACCAATAAAAATATCAATCGCACCGGCTCGTTATCAATGGAGTGAAAATCCACATCTTTTTCAGTAATGCCAATGGATGCCACTATATCTTTCACGCCTTCGGCTTTCCCGTGGGGAATTGCCACGTGGTCACCAACACCTGTGCTCATCACTTTTTCTCTGTCCAAAATCGCCCGCAAAATTTTATCGCGATTGGAAATTTTTTTCTTTTCATACAAATGATCCACCATCTCTTTGATCGCTGATATTTTATCTTCGCTTTTCAATGGGATGATTATTAAATCATCTGATAGTATGTCACTCAATTTCATAATCTTTCCTCCAACGGAGATCGAAAAATGCTACAGAGGCACTATTCCAGTTTGCATTTCCCTAAAACGGCAATTTCAAAATCCTCAGTAGCGAGTCCACAATCTTCTGACTGAATCAGTAAAAACGAACTGAATTTTATTTTAAATTAACGATTGGCCTGCAAATTAGAATTTATACCCAAAATCTCTCAATAATTTTTTTCTTTCGGCAATGTCTTTTTCCGTTTCAACGCCGAGTGTTTTTAATCCGTCAATGACGCCCAGAATACCGCGGCCCTGTTCTGTTTCAGCAACAAGTACCTCCACCGGATTTGCTGTTGCGCAAAAAATGTTTACAACTTCAGGCACATTTTTTACCGCTGCCAGCACATTGATGGGGAAGGCGTTTTTCATGAACAAAATAAAACTGTGGCCCGCCTTGAGCTGCACAGCGTTCCGTTGCGCCAATTCAATCAGTTCGTCGTCATTTCCCGACCAGCGAACCAATCGCTTCTCTGATGCTTCACAAAAAGCAACGCCGAATTTGATCTGCGGCACAGAATTGACCAGCGCTTCGTGAATATCTTCGACGGTTTTAATGAAATGAGATTGCCCTAAAATCAAATTCAAATTTTTAGGGTTCTCAATTTTAATCACTAATAGTTCCATTTTGAGCCCTTCAATATAATTGAGAAATGTTGCCTGATGTCAAAAAATATCTCATAATGAATATCGCTCAATTCGGTAAAGTTAATCAATTTGAAATAATAAGTCAAGCTTTTTATTGAAAAAATTGTCCGAACAATATTTCCGAAACGAAAAATCGCTTGATTTTTATCGATTTTTATCGTACCATATTTCTTCAAATAATTTTCTGAACAGAGAGAAAATCAGCAAGGCTGCTCGCTCGTCGGGAAAAATCGGGCGGGGCGCTTTGCTTTTAATCATCATCTTAGCGTCTTAACCGGCAGATGCAATTTTTTTAAAATTGACAGGATAACAAACTAAATCTAATGAAACGACCTGGCGTGAATATTTGTTTCTTTTTTTTGCTCTTGCTTTTGAGTGCCGTACACGGACAGGAAGAAGCCGCGGCAAAGGGCATTGATTCTGAAAAGTTGAAATTTCACCTGAATTATCTCCGCATGAATGTGGCGACGTTGGAGTTTCAGTTTGAAAAACGAACGCCGGAGAAAAAAGCTGTTGCGCTGACCATTGAGGCGCAATCTTCCCGCGCTGTAAATAGTCTGTTTTATGTAAACAATCGCTATGAGCTCATTTTAAATGAAGCAAATTTCTTGCCGCGTTTTGTCAGGAAGACAATTAATCAAAAAAATGTCGATTATTTGCGAATACAAAGATTTGATCATCAACAGGGCAAGGTCGCAGTGGACGACACGTTTCAGTACGATGTGCCAGAGCCGTGTTATGATTATTTTTCCATGCTCTATTTTCTGCGTTTCGGTGTGGCTGATACCTCTTCCATGGTAAATTTTTATTTGGACGGGGAATTTGTCATTTCGCACGTGAAAGCTGTTTTCAGCCGCGATACGAGGGAGATTGAAGTAAGCGGTGGTAAATTTACTGCAACGGAGGTCAAGCTTGAATTTTCCAGTTATCGCAAGGAAAAGAGGCCCTGGAAAACTGACTTGCTCACGAATCGATTGACCAAGTCCGGGTCTGAAGTTTTGATTTTCCTTTCCGCTGATGCGCGTCGGCTACCGTTGAAAATTATTTATCGAAATTCATGGACGCGCACAACCATGGAGTTGGTGGACTATTAATTCGGAGAAACTTTGGGTTCAACAGAATTATTCTATTTAATTTGCACTGCCGGATATTTTTTGTTGGCGCTGATTTTATTTTTTGGAGTGAATAAGAGACTTAAGCTCACCGCGCGGCAGGATTTGCCTTCGGTTTCCGTCATCGTCGCTGCACGAAATGAAGAAGAAAATATCGCCGCCTGTCTCGCTGCATTGAATGATTTGGAATACCCCCGCCATCTGCTGGAAATTGTCGTGGTCAATGACCGGTCCGAGGATCGCACGCACGAAATTATTTCACAGTTTTTGCAGAAAAATTCCCGTTTTACCTACATTATTCGGAAGACGAAATCGGAAAACTTGTCCGGCAAAGCAGCAGCACTGGCGCAGGGGATTGAAGCGAGCAGCGGAGAGTTGATTTTCATCACCGACGCCGATTGCCGTGTGCCGCGGCATTGGCTTTTGCGAATGCAGCGTTATTTTTCTTCTGATGTGGGAATTGTCCTCGGCTTTACTGCGCTGGATTTTGGCAGGAATTTATTTTTCGCTTTGCAAGCTGTGGACTGGCTTTATCTGCTTTCCGCCGCTGCCGGGGCAATCGGTTTGGGGCATCCGCTAAGCTGGATTGGGAATAATTTTGCCATGCGGAGGGAAACATACAAAGAAGTCGGAGGATATCAGGGTGTTGGTTATAGTCTGACCGAAGACTTTGCTTTGCTGCGGGCTGTGGTCAGGAAGACAGACTGGCGAGTGACGTTCTGCCAGGAAAAGGATAGTTTGATTGTAAGTAAGCCTGTGAGCACATTCCCCGGATTTATTTCACAGCGAAAGCGCTGGGCTCTTGGCGGTATGCGACTTCACTGGTTTGGGAAAATTCTGATCGTTTTGAGCTTTTTTGTCCATGCTGCGGCGTTAGCAAGCGTATTTTTCGGCGTCATTCAATGGGGCGCAATTTTATTTGCATCAATCCTGATCGGTGATTTTTTAATTTTTTATAATTCTTTGAAAAAATTTCGACAATGGAATTTGCTCATTTTGTTACCCATTTACAAATTATTTTCATTCTTTTACATGCTTGTGCTGGCATTGATTTTAGCGGTTCATCGCCGCGTTGTTTGGAAAGGAATTCAATATCAAAGATAGTCTGATATGATGAAAAATAAGCCGATTTTGGCGCATTATTATATCACTTACCGTTGCAATGCCCGCTGCGTTTATTGCGACATTCCGGAGAAGAACAGAAAACGCAAAAAACGCGATGCTCGTTTGACAAATGTATTGGAAAATTTACCGCAGCTACGAGCATTGGGCGCGCGGTTCGTCGATTTCACAGGAGGCGAGCCTTTGCTGCATCCTGATTTGCCGGAAATGCTGCGTGCAGCGAAAGAAAATGGTATGCGTACAACGGTTACTACCAATTGCGCGCTTTATCCCGAGAGAGCAGAGGAACTGCGCGGTTTGGTAGATTTGCTTCATTTCTCATTGGATTCTCTTGATGAAAAAGAGAATGACGCCATTCGTGGCGTGGGCAGTTTTCGCGATGTAATGCAGAGCATTGAAATTGCTAAATCTCTGGGCGAAAAGCCTGATTTGCTTTTCACAGTGACCGGGCAAAATTATCGCGCTATTGATGCGCTGAGCCGCTTTGCACAAAAGGAAGGATTGATACTCATCGTCAATCCCATTTTCGTGTACGACCGGCAAGACCCGATTACGCTACACGCATTGCAATATTTGGAGAAATTTTACGGGACACCGTTTGTCTATTTCAATC
>NATN01000272.1 GCA_002085355.1 Candidatus Zhuqueibacterota bacterium 4484_87
CAAAAAGAATACAATTAATAATGGGCTTTTGTGCGTCAAAGCATTTTATTTGAACCGCATTAACTACGCTAAAACAAGATTGCTGCATCCTTTAGTGCGCAAAAACGGTAAGTTAGTAAAAGCCAGTTGGGATGAAGCAATGGAGGTGGTTGCCAAAAAGTTTAAAGAGTCCATTGAAAAATATGGTCCTGATTCTGTTGCTTTTTATGGTTCGGGACAAGCTTACACAGAAGAAACTTACCTCGCCAACAAGCTTTTCAAAGGCTGCATTGGAACAAATAATGTAGAAGGTAATCCAAGGCTCTGTATGGCGAGTGCTGTTGGTGGTTATGTCACAACTTTTAAAAGCGATGAACCTCAAGGATCATATTCTGATATTGAAAAATCTGACTGCTTTCTGATTATCGGCTCCAATACGGCCGAAGCTCACCCAATTGTATTCGAGCGAATTGCAAAAAGAAAGACAGAAAATCCGCATGTCAAAGTGATCATCATTGATCCCAGAAAAACACCGACGGACAAAATTGCTGACTTGCATTTGAAATGTATCCCCGGATACGACCTTGCAATCCTTCACGCAATAGCGCGCCTGTTAATCAAAGAGGGTTATGTGGATGACAAATTTATCAAAGATCACGTTGCTTTCAGCGACGGTAAAAATCCCATGACTTATGAACAGTACAAACAATTTTTAGAAAAATATACACCTGAATACGCAGCAAAGGTATCCGGTGTTTCTGCCGAAGAAATTATTAAAGCAGCAAAATTATTTGGACAGGCAAAAACAGCTATGTCCATGTGGACGATGGGTATTAATCAACGCACACGCGGTGTCTGGGCAAATAATTTGATTCACAATCTTCACTTATTGACCGGCAAGATTGGCGTCCCTGGTTCGGATTCTTTTTCACTGACGGGACAGCCCAATGCTTGTGGCGGTGTGCGTGAGGGCGGCGGATTATGTCACCTCCTGCCTGGCCATCGTTCGGTAAAAAATCCAAAACATCGTGCGGAAGTTGCCAAGGTTTGGGGAGTCAGCCCTGATAAAATTCAGCCAAAACCCGGCTTGCATACCGTTGCCATGTTTGACGCTTTGGCGAAAGGCAAAATCAAATGCATTTATATTTGCACAACCAATCCGGCTCAGTCGCTGCCGAATTTGCATAAATACCTGAAGGGTATGAAAGAGCAATTTATGGTTGTCGCCGAGGCTTATCATCCGACAGCTACCACTGAGCTTGCCGATGTCGTTCTGCCGGTAGCTATGTGGTCAGAAAAAGAGGGCGTATATGGATGTACGGAACGACGTTCCCAGCATCTGGCAAAATGTGTTGATCCTCCGGGTGAAGCCCGCTGGGACGGAGAAATTCTGATGGATTTGGGACGGAGATTGGGTTTCGCCGATAAATTTAAATATAAAGGCCCCGAAGATGTGTGGAGCGAATACATTTCACTCACCAAGGGTACAGATATGGATTTATCAGGCATGCCTTATAGCCGGCTTAGGAAAGTGAGAGGATTGCAATGGCCCTGTCCTTCTGTTGATCATCCAGGGACAGCAAAACGGTTTGTAAAAGGCGATCCACTATTCAAAGGTCCTGGTAGAATTAATTTTTACAAAAAGCCTGAAGGCAGAGCTACAATTTTCGCACGTCCGGATAAAGGACCAGAGGAGCCCACAGATGCTGAATATCCATTCGCATTAACAACAGGGCGAGTTTTGGAACACTGGCACACCGGTACAATGACGATGACAGTTCCTGAATTGAATCGTGCAGTTCCTAAACCCTATGCTGAAATTCATCCTGATGATGCGAAGAGACTTGGTATTGAAAACAAACAGATGGTGGAAATTTATTCCCGACGTGGTCGCGTAAAGATGGAAGCTCGAGTGATTGATCGGCCGCGCAGAGGAACGCTGTTTGTTCCGTGGCATTGGCGAGAAGCGCTCATTAATTTGGTCACGACCGACGCCGTGGATCCGGGGTCTAAAGAGCCTGAATACAAAGTTTGTGCGGTCAATATCAAAAAAGCTTAGGTTGCAAATGGTTAAATAAGAGTGGTGAGTAATTGGGCGTCAAAACAAGTCCCATTGCTCACCATTCACTGATTATTGCTGAAAAATTAAATTACATTCATAATAACTAAAGCAGGTGCGACTATGCCAATTAGTGGTATTGTAATTTTGATAGAACCGGAAAAATCTCAATCAATATTTGATGCATTGAAAAAAATGGACGGCGTAACCACTTATGGGCTGCATAAGGAACGATATATCATAGCAGTTTTTGAAGCCGATTCTCCCAAAGAATTGGAATCGATGAGTAAAACCGTTTCCAGACAGATTGACGGAGTTCTGGGAGTCTATCCGACTTATATGAATTTCGAGGAGGAGGTAGAGGCAGAATAATGTTAGCGTGGTTCAAAAAACTTGCGGAATCACATCCCCCTCTTCGTCCGCCGGGAGCAGTGGATGAAGAAGAATTTCAGTCTCTCTGTATCCGGTGCCGAAAATGTGAGTTGGTATGCCCTTACGATTCCATAAAAATGGCTCACATTGAGTGGGGAGAAAAAATGGGAACGCCGATCGTTATTCCCAGAGATATTCCCTGTTATCTTTGCATGAAATGCCCGGATGTTTGTCCAACCGGAGCTTTGCAAAAGGTTGAAAAAGAAGAAGTTGATATGGGAAAAGCGGTCATCGATAATAGTCTCTGTCTCCCTTATAATGGCGTTATTTGCCGTGCTTGTTTTGAAAGATGCCCCATGTATCGTGAGGCGATTACTTTGCGGGACGAGATTTATCCCGAAGTCCATGAGGACAAATGTGTCGGTTGCGGAATTTGTGAGCATGTTTGTCCGGCTGAACCGGCAGCAATTGTTGTGGTCAGTCGTAATTTGTAAAATCAGATAATTATTTACAGACACAGAAGTTCGTTTACTTTGACAAACGTTCCCTTTTTCGCGGTTTTGATTGATGCTTTTGTGGGAGAAGTCATTTTCCTTATCTTAAAAACGACCAAAGTCAGCTCGATAGTAGCTGGTATATCAATATTTAGCTACACCGCATTTCATCCGATAATCCATGGCGCCCCGCTTTTAAAATCGCATTATTATCTTCTCTTCAGGCGCTGGTTATTATTTTGGTTTGATGCGGAATCTGAAACCACCATCAGGCTTATTTATTTGTCTATTCATGTTATTGCTGGAATTATCAGCGGTTTAATTGCCTGGTTTCTTTCCGAATGGTTAATACAAAAAATCAAAGAAGAATAAGCCTATGTCAAAATTTGAACAATTTCTGTATCGGCATTTGAAACTCCTGCGGCGCTCAGTTCAAATTGCTATACTATTGCTTATGATTGCTATTCCCATTCTCAATCGTCACCAAATAAATTTTGTCATCGGTACTTTTTATTCGATCAGCATAGGCCATCTCGATTTTGCTGATCCGACAATCGTTTTGCAGACTATTTTGCTCCACAAGAGCATTTATTTGCCGCTGTTGCTCGCGGGTATTCTTCCTCTCATTATTGCCATGATATTTGGCAGGATATTTTGTAGCTGGATGTGTCCTTTCAACGCAATGGCGGAATTTATATACTGGTTGCGCTACAAAATTAAGGGTAGGAAAGCTCGGAACTTAAAAGAAGTTCCCAATCCACGCCAGTATCCTTTTTGGATTTCTTTTGGTATATCGACATCAATTCTCATGGTATTTGGTATTCCGCTTTTTACTTATGTGTCCGCGCCGGGGATTATTAGCAGCCAGATTGCCGATTTACTGTTTAGCAGTGAGTTAGGACTTGAAGTATTGTTAATTTTCATTATACTGTTAATTGAATTCCTGTTTTCTCGTCGTCTCTGGTGCAAATATTTTTGCCCCATTGGAATTTTTCTCAGCTTGTTTCGCTATAAACACACGATGCAGGTTCAATTTGATGAATCAAAATGTATTGGCAACGAAAAAAGCTCGCCATGCAACGCGGTATGCCAGTTTAAATTAAATCCGAAAAAAGCAGGTACTTTTCCATTTTGTCATAACTGCGGTGACTGTGTCAATATTTGTCAAAATAAATATGGCAAAGCACTGTCATTTTCATTTCACAAAAAATTAAATAATCAGGACGAACATAAAACGACTCAAAATTTCTCATAAGTTTTCGCTCTGCCGCCATTTTGTTAGAAAAATAATAAATGCAAAAATTCAATGCGTTAACAACATAAATGAAACGGAGGAAAATTATGGAAGGAAAGGAACCCCGAAAGGAAAGCAGGCGAGGATTCCTCATAAATTTGATTTACGGCGGGGGAATAATTGCTGCTTTCGGCGGATTTCTCGCGGCCCTGCTTCGTTTTGTAATCCCATCGAAAAAACCACCAAAAATGAAAAAAGTATTGGTCGCTCATTTTGATGCAATCCCTGTTGGTGAGGCCAAAGCGATGGAAGTTGCAGGACAAAAAATATTTGTTGTCCATCTTGAAGAAGGCTATCGCGTGCTGTCAGCCGTCTGCACGCATCTCGGTTGCTTGGTGCAATGGCAAAGCAATAAACAGCAATTTTTCTGCCCCTGTCACAAAGGAGTTTACAAATCAGACGGAACTGTCGTTGCAGGTCCTCCACCTCTGCCATTGGAAAACTTCAAGATTGAAGTGGAAAACAATTTGGTCTATGTCTGGATGAAAGAAAAATTTTCGGGAGGGCTTTTATGAGTATATTCAAAAAAGATTGGTGGGTTGAACGCATTCCCATGGACTACGAAAAGGCGATCGGTATTGTAAGGGATTTGGTCATCAAAGAGCCTATTCCGGTTCACATGAAAAAATGGTATTATGCCATGGGCGCTACGCCACTCATCCTGTTCTTGATTCAGGTAGTCACAGGATTGCTGCTGACCTTTTATTTCATCCCTTCGCCTGAGATGGCTTATGAAAGCGTGCGCCATATTCAGCAAGATGTCACGCTGGGGTTCTGGATCCGAGGGCTCCATCGCTGGGGAGCAAATTTAATGATCATTGCAGTGTTTCTCCACATGTTGCGCGTATTTTTTACAAGAGCATATCGAAAACCAAGAGAATTAA
>NATN01000273.1 GCA_002085355.1 Candidatus Zhuqueibacterota bacterium 4484_87
ATGGCGGCCTGGACAGGTGGCTTGCCATTCGATTTACTTGTTCCGACACTTGGCATCTCGCTGAGCCGAAAAAATTGGTCTTTTGAATTTAGCGGTGGTTTCACACCATGGAGCCAAAAAGATGCTCTGGGGGAGCGCGGCGATGCAATGGTTTCCAGCACGATTTCGTTTTTTCCGCGCCATCTTGTTTCGTATCGTGTCGGTATATTTTCAGGATGGGAATTTTTGACAGAAACCGATAATTGGACGATGAAGGTGATGGGGGTAACTGTTGGACCTTCGATAAAATGGAAATATTTTGATCTCTATGCCGGCTATGCTTTTGCAAGGCTGAGCACTTTGACAGGAAAAGATCGATGGAAAAACGGACTACTTGCTCATCTCAATTTTAAGTTTCTTATAAATTGAAAAGTGATGAGGTGAGGCTATGGACAGCAAAAGGACTGCACAGTGGTGGGGAATTTTTCTAATTATATTTTTATGGCTCGGTTGCAGCAAAGCACCGTTGCCAACGCAAACGACAGAGGAGAATATTGAAAAACAAAATAACGCAGGTAAAATAATTGTCACTGCGGTTGATCTGAGTGGCGATCCGGTTGATAGCGCGCAAATTTATTGGGATGGCGAATTCATCGGATTGACTCCATTAGAGAAAAATGATGTAGAAATTGGTAGCCATACTTTGCGCGTGCAGAAAAATGGCTATGAGCTTTACTCTGAATTTGTCTCTATCACTTCGGCTGAACTCTCTTTTATTGAGGCCGTGTTGGTAAAAATGAGCCTGAACAAAGGGCAGTTATTAATTACGGTAGATCAGGACTCGGTTGTTACGACGATAACTAATGAAAATAATGAAGTGATAGATCTTTTCTTTGATCAGATCAAGAGCTTGGTGCTTGATCCCGGAGGTTATTTCATAAAAGCTGAACGACCCGGCTATCGTATTTATCATGTTGCTGTCGAGATTCGTGTGGATAGTGTGGTTATTCAAAATATTCACTTGGAAAAATTGCCAAACACAGAACTTCCGGACGTTGTGCTGGCGCTTCCCGATAGCGGGCAAGTAAATGTCCCTGTAGTGATTGCCTGGGAAAGCAGCAATGCCCAGCGGCTCGATATCGATTATGTCCAAAATCCGGGACTGAGCGGTAAGAGGGAAGTCGTTTTTCAACTCAAAGGGATGAAATATATTCAGGCAACAGCTTACAACGAAGCAGGGTCATTTACAACAATAGACAGCATTTACATCGCAGATCCTGTTGTCAATCCTGATACACCTCCGACCGTTCAGTTATCGGTCGAACCAAAACAAATTTTCACCGGCGAGACAGTGACGATTCGCTGGGAGTCTCATAATGCGAAGGAGGTATCAGTTGATTTTGTACCAGGCGCAGGATTGAGCGGTGCCTGGCAAGTTACTTTTGATATGCCGGGAACATTTCCGATTACGGTTCACGCCTATGGGCCCGGCGGAGAAGCTTTTGCTGCAGATACAGTTTACGTCACACAACATGAAAATGCAGAACTACCGATAATTGATAAATTCGATGTGTCCCCCGATTCAATCATTGCTGGAGGAGTCGCTGTTTTGCAGTGGCATGTCAGCGGCGAAGGGGTGAGAGTAATCATTGATCAGGGAATTGGAGAAGTGGGGCTTTCCGGTAGCCAAAATGTGAATCCCACGATAACGAGCCGTTATACTTTGTACGCGACAAATAGCGCCGGGACAGTTTCCGATTCAGTGCTCCTGAAAGTCGCAAGTAACGATCCGGTAACGGTTGATCCACCATCTATTACTTTGATCGCCAATCCGGTACAAGCATCAGTAGGTGAGCCAATTACTTTGAATTGGACTTCCCAAAATGCCAATAGCGTGCTGGTAGATTTTGTACCTCAAGCAAGTACAAACGGGCAGTACCAGATATTTTTCTCTCAGCCGGGAGAATATGTGATTCGCGCTACAGCTTATGGTGATGGAGGCTCCGCTTTCACAGAGGTATCAGTGACAATAAGCGATTTTGCTCCGCCAACTTTAATGTTTTCCGCCGAGCCGGAAGAATTTTTTGAAAGCCCTGGATACAAAATTATCACTGCCACTGCTTATGACGAAAATGATAAAACCACAATTCAAAAGGATACTGTTTTCGTTCGTGAGCCTCAACCGCCAGCACTTCCGATAGTATGGCTTGCCATAGTGGATAGTGTCGAAGTGGGACAACCAGCATTGGTCGAATGGCATAGCCAAAACGCATCGCGGGTTGATGTGGATTATGTGCAAAATCCAGGATTAAATGGAAGGGCAGAAGTCGTATTTTCATCAGCAGGAAGGCGCATCATTTCAGCGACTGCTTACAATTCCGCCGGGCAGATCACCGTCTCGGATACGATCGAAGTTGTTGAAACGAATATTTATCAGCAAATACTACCAATTTATGTTTCTTCGTTGTCAACTGTTGCTGCCATTCATCCGACTGTACCCCAAGTTGTGGAAAATGCGGGGCAGACGATAATTGCCAAAGCTGGGTACTACCGCATTACTGCAGCAGTTTGGTATAATAGCGGGGATTTACAAAAGAATGAAAGCTTTTTCATTATTTTGCACGATGAAAATGGGAATAACATTTTCCCCGAAGATGCGAATGCCGGGATCTACAAAATTGTTCAGGATGATCCGGGCCCTGCCCATGTTAGCGAACGGCCGGCTGGGTTATTTTATTTGAATGAAGGAAAAATCACAATATCCCTTCATCACTTTTACGCCATCGCCCAGCAATTTCCTCAATTCGTTATCGATGGTCCAATTAACGGACCTGAAAGCGTTCATGTGGTGAGTTTTAAATTGGAATATTTACAGCCATGATCCTCCATCTTTGACTTGTTTAGGCAACTGTGGGTACAGCAGCTACAGGGCTTTCTGATAATTTGTGTGAATCGGAAAGCCCTTTTCTATTTTGCTCAACAGAAACTTGCCCAATTTTTGCTTCAATTCTTACTTTTTAACAATTTCTTCACAATTCAACTTGACTTTTTAAAAAAATGTTTATATTTTAGTTACTTACAAAACAAACAATCTGCAACGAGAATAATGTAGGGAAGTATGATTTATCTTATTACAGTTATTGTCTATTTTTCTCTGCTTTTTGGCGTGGGAGTGCTATTATCTTTCCGGGTGAAAAATCAGGAAGATTTTATGGTCGCCGGAAGAAAGCTGACCTGGCCTATTTTAGTTGGCACCTTGTTGGCGACCTGGATTGGTTCGGGAGACATTTTCAGTGTGTCTGATTTGAGCTATCATCACGGTTATTCATCTTTGATTGGCAGCGCCGGCGGCTGGCTGGGAATAATCATTGTTTTTTTTATCGCCGGACGTGTCAGAACATTTGGCCAATATACAGTTCCCGACATTCTTGAGGTTCGCTACAATAAGTGGGCGCGTTTGTTAGCGACTTTAACCACAATCATTGCCTATGTCACAATTGTCAGCTACCAATTCCGAGGAGGAGGCTGGGTTTTAAATATCATATCAGAGGGAATGTTTAGCCACGAGACAAATTTTCAAATTTTTTCTCTGCCGATTATTCAGTCCGGACAAATTCCCATGCAGGCAGCCATGCTGTTAGTGGCTTTTTTTGTAATTTTGTACACATTGACTGCCGGCATGTTGTCTGTTGCTTATCTGGATGTCATTAACGGCATTATGATTATTCTGGGAGTATTTTTGGCGATTCCATTTCTTATTCATCATGTTGGCGGAATGGAATACATCAAAGAAAATTTACCGATGCGCAAAAGCGCTGTCCTTGGCAACATGACTGCTATTCAGGCGTTGGGCTATTTTGTGCCGACATTGTTGCTGGCTTTGGGAAACGGAAATATGTATCAACGATTTTACTCCGCCAAAAATGCAAGCGAGGCGAAAAAATCTGTTGTGGGCTGGATAATCGGTGTGATTATTATTGGCGTTGCATTGCAGTCGCTGGCGGTGATCGGCAGCAGCTATTTCAAAAATTTATCCCCGACAGAAGCCGGGAAAATCATCATCCTTGTCGCCCATCAGGGCGTTCCGCTTGTTATTGGCTGTATTCTGATCGCCGCGATTGTTGCGATTATCATCTCAACCGCGAACAGTTTTTTATTGGTCCCTGCAACGAACATCATGCGTGATATTTATCAGCGATTCATTGACCCGGATATCAGTGATAAAAAAATTGTTCTTTTTTCCAGAATCGCCGTCGTTTTGTTGGGCATAGCCGCTTTCATGTTGATACAGTTTTTTCCGAGAATCCTTGATGCTGCTTATGCTGCTTACACAGTTTACGGTGCTGGTTTGACACCGGCCCTGTTGGCAACTTTTTTCTGGAAGCGCGCCACCGCCCACGCAGGGGTTGCCTCAATTTTAACAGGAATGGGAATCACGATTATTTGGGAAATTATCCGAAAGATTACAGGTTCATTACTTTTCGGTGTGCCTGCCATCTATCCGGCACTTATTGGTTCTGTCCTCATGCTCGTTTTAATAAGCTTAATTGAAAATCCGCCGGACGAAGAAAAGTGGAGACCGTTTTTCACTGAGTAATCATTAACTTGAGGAAGTATTGTCAATATTTTTTATTTAAATTTTTATATCAGGAATCATCAATGGCTATTATCTACGACATAAATCCGGAAAACCCGCAACCACGTCTGATCGCTAAAGTTGTCGATGAATTGAAAAAGGGAGGTGTAATTGCCTATCCCACAGACACTGTTTACGGTATTGGATGTGATATTAGCAATTATGCGCATGTCTCCAACCGGGCGTATCGGGTGATGCGGCATCTTTTGCCGGGTCCTTACACTTTTATTTTAAAAGCAACTCGGCTGGTTCCCAAGTTGATGGTGAGCAAGAGGAAAACAGTTGGTATTCGCGTGCCGGACAACAATATTTGCTTGGAAATTTTGAAAATGTTGGGGCATCCCATCGTTAGCACCAGCGCGAGTTTCAGCGAATATGATATTTTCACCGACGCACAGGAAATCGACATTCGGCTCGGTCACATTTTGGACATCATAATTAATGGCGGTGATGTAGGTACTGAACCTTCCACAGTGATTGACCTGACAGATGATGAAAATTTTGTAGTCCTTCGAGAAGGAAAAGGTGAAGTCAGCATGTTTCTCACGTAAAATATTTTGGAGGAAATTTTGAGAAAAATATTGCTGCGCAGTTTGCTTGTGTTTGGCATAATTTTAATTATGATTATGGCTTCGCTGCCAACTTGCAGCCGCTTTCTTGCCAATCGAAAAATAAATCACCTCTTTTCCGACTATTTGTCCTGGTTCCAATTGCACTATCCCGTAGAAGCAACGCAACATGGTTTAATAAATTCGAATGCTTTGCTGCCTGATTTTTCGGCGGATAGCGTAGCAGCAGAGATTGTTCAACTCAATGGTTTTTTAAAGCGTCTAAAAAAAATAAATCCTGATTTGATCGGAAAAGACCAGCGAATCAGTTATCACATTCTTCGCCGACAAATCGAGTTAAAAATATTTGAACTTGATCGCTGGCGTGTCTGGAAGGTTGATGCAAATTTTTATACGCAAAAAATACAGGATGCGATTTATCCGCTTTCAGTTTTGTTAACCGATTCAACGAGTCAATACGCTTCTTTACTCATCAAACGTCTTGAAACTTTGCCCCGCTTGATGGCGCAACTCAAAAAAAATGTCAAAACAATGGTTCTCATCAATCAGGAGCTTGCTGTCCGACGCGCTCTCGATTTGCAACAATGGATTGGATTTGACCTGCGCGCCCAGCTCTCTCCATATTTTGCTAAGTCTGATACAACTGCTCGGCTCACTGACATCGTGGATGACTCCTTGATGGAATTAGTGAAATTCCTTGATGCAGAACCTTCCGTTGACACAGTTTTAACGCCATTTTCCGAAGAAAATTATTCCGAATATCTCAAAATCGTCCTTGACGACACAATTGTGGTGTCAGATTTATTAAAAAACTTGCAGATTCAATTGCGCGAGATAAAGGGAAGTATGTACCAGCTTGCCAGAGAATATTTCGTGCTACAGAAAAAAACAAACATCGAAACAGATACTTTGCGCCTCATTCGTCTCTTTGATAACGAAATTAAAAATCAGATGCTTCGTCGCGATCAAATTGAAACTTACGTGCAAAAATTTGATGGCTACACAAGACGCTTCATCACTGACATTGCAAATCTGGACATTGACACCAACTATTCTCTGCAATTTCAATGGGAAATTTTGGAGGGAAAAAATCCATTTCAATTGGTTTGGCAAGAAACGATTTTCACCGAACCACTTCAGCCTATGTTTATCGCCAGGTTGACGTCTGTCAATAAAAGCAATGATTTGATTGAACAACTTTCTATTCTTCGGCGCTATAACAAACCGGCGTTTAAAATTGCGTATCTGACTGATTTGCTCCCGCTTCATTATTTTGTTTGGAGTAAAATGAAAGAAGAAATCCCCATGTCGGCGCGGATATTACATCTTTTTTAATAGAAAAAGGAATCGGAGGTTATGAGCGCGGCTTGAAATTTATGTATTTGAAAAAGAAATATGCGATGCTAATGAGCGCTTATATTGAATTAAATGTTTATTTCAATGGCTGGGGCGAAAAAGAAATTGCGGACTTTCTGAAAAAGAATAGGGCATTTTCTGATCTGTCGATTACGGAATTGCGATTCAAATTATACAGTCAACCGGCCCAAGATTTAAAAACAATAATTGGCATAGAGAAAATTCGGAAACTCCATCTTTCATATAAAACGATGGCTAAAGGAAAAATTCAACCAGGTCGTTTTTTTGAAAAAATATTGAAGAAAGGACCCGTACCGATTGAGTTGTTGAAAGATGATTTTGAAAATAAAAGCAGATGATACTGTCATATTTTCAAGATCAAAGTTAACTCAACCCATTCATAAAACAAGAGGGGCGTGCAATGGCAACCATCGAACAAGTTGGTTTGATCAAAAAAGAAAATCTCAAAGCGCTGAAGAAAAAAATGAATGTCAGCGGCGTGGGCATAGGTCACAAGATGGTCAAAGGTAAAGATACCGGCGAAATGTGTTTGACTGTTTTAGTTAAGAAGAAAATGCCGAAGTCTGAACTGTCATCCAAAGACTTCGTGCCTGAGATGCTGAACCAAATTCCAGTTGATGTAATTGAAGTCGGAAATATTGTGGCTCTCAAGGCGCGCACTGATCGCTGGCGACCCGCACCGGGAGGTGTGAGCATCGGACATTACGCAATTACAGCAGGTACGTTGGGCGCTTTTGTGAAAGACGCTTCGAGCGGAGAAACGCTGATTTTGTCAAACAATCATGTGATGGCAAATGGCAATGAAGCGGACAAAGGCGATGCAATTTTGCAGCCGGGCCCCGCTGATGGCGGAAATTTCCCACAGGATCGCATTGCTGAATTGGAGCGTTTTGTGCGCATTCAATTTCAGGGCGGGGACGGCGGCAATGGTGGCATTTGTTCCGTTGCCAAAGGAATATCTGATTTTCTAAATTGGCTGGCTAAACTTATGGGGTCGAAAAGCCGCCTGATTCCCACGAGAGTGGAGCAGGATTTTAACGAAGTTGACTGTGCTGTTGCCAAGCCGGTGCCTGGAGCTATAAAAGAAGAAATCATAGATATTGGTGTTGTTAGCGGGACCAAACCCGCTGCGATCAATATGGCAGTGCGGAAAAGTGGCCGCACTACGGGGACAACATCGGGAATTATCCAGGTTTTGAATACCAATGTGGACGTTGGTTACGGAAGTGGCCGGGTCGCGACATTTGAGAATCAAATCGTTGCGTCAGCCATGTCAAGCCCCGGAGACTCAGGCTCTCTGGTCGTTGACGGAACAGATCCTCTGGCGGTAGGCTTGCTTTTTGCCGGATCAGAGTCAACCACGGTGATCAATCCCATTGATCGGGTGCTCGATTTACTCAACATTGTTTTTTAAAGACAATTTTATCGTTAAATTTAGGACTGGATTTTATTGGAATTGGCATGGAATGTGTAAATTTGCAATTCTGTTATTGCAAAGAAGGATAATTATGCCCAAACTACAATTTTTCTAATCCATTCGCAAGGGAGAAAAAAGATGCTGATAACATTTTTTTACGCTGTTTTCGGCGCTGTTCTACTTAGTATAGCATTGCTCAACAGCGGTTTCAAGATTTTTGGCAAAGAGACGAATAAATCTGATGTTGGTTTTCTGATTACTACCTATCTATTTGGTACGTTTTTCCTGGCGGCGGGAATTTTTCTGTCTTTCATGGAG
>NATN01000074.1 GCA_002085355.1 Candidatus Zhuqueibacterota bacterium 4484_87
TCTAGACCTATAACTATTAAATTGTTAAAAAATAGTTGGACGATGCCGCGGCCTCTCTATGGGCATTCTTCTTAATACCATCTCATCATCCCAGTTTGATAATGACAGCAAATAGAGCGTACTTATCCGTTCCCCCGATATGCCCTGATTATTGTCTTCCCCCAACGCGCTCTAATTTTGTTCCACCGCGCTAAGGAGGAAGCCCGGCTGAATAGATCGTCATCAATAGCAGCCGATGTTTCAGGTTGGCAATAATCGCAAACAGGGTTTTAATCTCATCTGTGGATAACACCAACGGCAACGGCCAACCACATTTCACACCTTTTAACGCGTTTAGCTTGAGCGGCATTTGCAAGGTATGCCGGTAAAGGTATTTGATCGCACTGAATGCCTGGCGCAGGTTTGACCGACTGTACTGCTTCACTGTCTTTACATGGTAAAGGTATGAACGGATATCATCTTCCGTCACCTGATCCGGCGGTTTTTGGATATGCGCTTTAAACGCATTCACGTGCCAAAGATAGGATTTCACTCTCCGGGGACTGTAATGCCGGATTACCATCTCTTGTTGCATTTTACGAATCAAATCGTCCATATCGCTACTCCTTTCACTTTAGGGTTCATCATTAACGTAACGATAGAACAAGCCTAATGCAACAACTTATTGAAACAAAAAAGCAGACAGTCTCTCCTTTATCAAAGAACTTTAAAAACTACCGCAAAGCGGTTTCGTTCAACAAAATATTAATATACAGAATAAAGTAGAAATTTAGATACAATATTTTGTATATCTAAAAACCTTGGCAAGGTTAAATGGCATTAACAAAACAGAATCATCTTACCATTAAGAAAATCTCTATTTCTCCTCATGAAAGATATCAGCGGAAAAAATCATAATTTTGGTTTCTTCTTCCTTCCAGGCATCTCGGGGTAAGCCTGCTTTCTGACAAGTATGTTCCAGAAATGTTTCTCGATCCCAGCCGTATTCCGTTGCCACTTGCGGCAGTAATAAGCCGCTATTGGGACTGCGCTCAAGATAAATCCCATGAGTTCCGACTTCTATTTCTTTCACGTCTTTTATTTCTTTTAACGGAGTTAACACTGAAATTTCAATTTCCAAATCATCGAATTCTTCCGAACTTACCGGCGGAAATCTCGGATCCTTGAATGCGGCTGCCTGAGCCATATCGATAATCGTATCTTCCAGAGGCTTAAAGCCATAAATATATCCGATACAACCACGCAACATCTGATGTTTATTCAGCGTCACAAAAGCACCCCGTTTTTCTTTAAAAATAGGGTACTTATATTGCGGCTTTGGCTGCGCTTTTTGTTCTAATACGTTTTTGATTGTTTGTCTGGCTATTTTTAACAATTCGTTTTTCTGTTCATCAGTTAAACCGCTCTCTACACCAACTTTTTCCTCTTCTGGTTCTTTTGACTTTTTATAAATTGCTACTGCACCGTACCCCACAACATAACCGCCTTTGCTCCGGGTAACATCATTGGAGTTCGTCTGAAATATTATTTCAGCAGCGTCCGCTCCCAGACTCATGGCAACTAACTCTGCCACAACAATCCCCCCGGCTCCGCAAGCCATTAATTCCCTGTTTTCAAACCTCTGACACAATTCCTTTGGCTTTAATTCAAGGATTTTTTGCAAAGTTTTATTATCAGTTGTCTTGCATTCTTCATAAGAGTAACCATGATATAAATCACTACTGGCAACAAGGAGTACTTTTTTTCCCTTAACCGCTTGAGTAATCGCATCAGCTAAAATTTTGCAATTTCCCCATGAATGATCCCAGAATACAATAGGAACGATTTTTAAATCAGGAACAGCAACTTGAAGAAAGGGAAGCTGAATTTCCAGCGAATGTTCTTCGCGATGGCCTTCCATGGTGAAACGGATGGATTCATGGAAATCGATAATAGCGTTAGCAATGTCTTTTTTCACCGGTACAATGCCGAGCGGTGTTTCATAGCCGTCTTTATTAAACACCGAAACCCCATAAAATGCTTCCCGATGACTTGGTGCAATGACAATAACGGCGTCGTAGCGATTTCCCATTACCTGTTTGTAGGCATGAGCTGCAGTAAAACCTGAATAGGCATAACCGGCATGTGGAGAAACCAGTGCCAGAATCTCACCGGAAATATGTGCTAATTTTGCGTTTTCGAGATAGCTTGATATTTCCTCTCGAAGTTCATCCGGATTGCTACTGTACCAGCTACCGGCAACGACAGCTTTTCTTATATCTTGTGGATTCATCACTTTGTTTTCAACCTCCTTATTGGGTTGAGCTTTGCAATTTAGAAGAAAGAGAAAAAAAATTAAATGACTTAAGATTACAATTCTTGCTACCCTCATTTTTGTTTCCTAATATTTAAGTTATTGCCAAACTCCGGGAATTTTCTGATTGCAATATTCACACTGTCCTCTTGCAGTGATATGGTTTTCTAAAACTTGGTAGCCGATTCGACGAATGATCACTTTTTTACATTGGGGACAAAATGTATTTTCTCCCTCATGTCCCGGTACATTGCCAATGTAAGCATAATGGATGCCAGCATCCAGAGCGATATCGCGTGCCATTTCTAGCGTTTTCGGTGGTGTCGGCGGTAAATTTCTCAGGCGGTAAACCGGATAAAATCTTGAAAAATGAATCGGTACATCCGCGCCCAGTTCGTCAATAATCCATTTACACATTTGCTTGAGTTCCTTGGGATCGTCATTCAATGTAGGAATAACTAAATAGACAATCTCGGTCCACATTCCTTCCTCTTTTAATAATATGAGCGTATCCAGTACGGGCTTCAGGTGTCCGGCGACTATTTCACGATAAAACTTTTCAGTAAACGCTTTCAGATCAATCTTAACCGCATCCAGAACATCACAAAGATCACGCATTGGTTGAGCTTGAATATAGCCGTTAGTAATCATCACACTTCGTACTCCGACCTCATGACCTTTCTCGGCACAATCATACATATATTCATAAAAAATAACCGGTTCGCTGTAAGTATAGGCAATTATTTTACAGTTTGTACGTTTTGCATAAGCAGCAACATCAGCCGGGAAAAGAGTGTAACTATTAATCTGGTCAGGACGAGCCTGGGAAATTTCCCAGTTTTGACAAAATTTACATAAAACATTACAGCCCGCTGTGGCGATGGAAAAGGCTTTACTTCCGGGAAAAAAATGAAAGAGCGGCTTTTTTTCAATGGGATCCACGTTAGCGCTACAAGCACGACCATAAACCAGCGTATAGTAAGTCCCCTCATGGTTTTCACGAACACCACAATAGCCGGTTTCCTGGTCGTCAATCACGCATTCTCGGGGACATAACAGGCATTTTATCTTCCGGTTGGGTAATTTTTCAAAGTACCGGGCTTCTTTTCGATAAATTTCATCCTTTTCCGTCTTGCTTGCCAGCAGTGAAATCGGCATTGAAGACGCCAACCAGCAAGTTCCCAGACCGCACAACTGGGCCGAATTTTTAAAAAATTCTCGGCGAGTAAGCAACTGTTTTATCTTCATCGGTCACACCTGTATAATTTGTAATTTACTTAAATCATCGGTGCCAAGTTGATGAGCTTTATCCGCTGCAGTAGCAATATATGTCGGCTCTCTGCCTGCTTCTTTTAAAGAAGGCAGTTTTTTTTCTTTTCTCTTTTTTTCTATTAAATGATAACCATAACTGTCCAGCGCCACCGGATCAAAGCCAACAATAAGGCCGTTATGCTGCCAGGACCATTGGGGCATATACGGCGGACCGCCTTCATATTGCGCAGTTAACGCATCAGTGATGATTAGCCGTATCTTTTTCCGAATATCCGGTAGCATATTCACATCGGCAATGTACGGATCACCACAGTTATCGTGATATTTATTCGGATTATGAATAGCGCCAAAAAAATTCTTTAGCGCATTGGTCATCCCCACGATCCCGTGATCTTTTAAAATAGGAACATTGATGATTGCGGTACACTGGTGAATGACTATGTTGCTTAAAAAACTTCCGACTTCGCCAAATTCGTAAAGTCTGCGAGAATAACCGACCTGATCATTGCCATAGCATTTTAATTTATTCCGATTTGTCTGAATCTTGTAACCGGCTTTTTCCAGATCACGGTTGGCGCGATCCCAAATGATGATATTCCGATCCGGCACCCCCGCAGATCGCAGCCCTTCAACAATCGCTTCCACCAGTTCTAAATGAGTGGACATACCCCGCCCTGCCAGACAGTTTATTTTAATGCCAACAACATCATCTTTTTTAACTAGCTTTTGCCAGGCGCTTTCCGGTTTTTCGGTTTCTAAAAGACGAGTCATTGCCTTATTCAATAGCTGCTCTACCTGACTGCTGATCAATTTACCATACGTATCCCGAATACGGTAACTTTTTGCCTCCACTAATGTCGATCTTTTCAGAGAAATTGTCGAATGTGCTTGTTGATCTTCGCCACGGCAATTGGCATTCAACCCGAGATAAAAGGCGCTCCCGGCTTGCAGTGAAGTTTTGATAAATTTTCGTCGTTTCATGAAAATTTGTACCTGCTAACTAACTTTGTGGTTTAAAGTTAAAACATACAAAAGCTCAATTATATTATATCAAAATTGTTGATAACAGTCAAGAAAATTTTTGCCAAAATAGAATTGAGCCAATTAACTCGTTATTCTATACTTTAATAAAAATTTTCTTGCGGTACAAAATCCACATCAGCCCTAATAAAATCAGATTCCACATAATTGGATAAAGGAGAGAACTGAAATAATTTCCGGCCCAGGAATGGAATAGATTTTCGTAAATCCAGGTTTTCAGACTGATGGTCGTTCCATCCGGTTGCGTCCATTTCGTATAAATTGTAATTCTGCCAATGATCCCTGACAACGCATAAACCACAATGGCGTTGCTCCCAAAAACAACAAACGGTTTTGTCCAGCTTTTAAACCCTTTGATGTCAACAATCCAATAACTCATTGCCAGAAAAATCGCTGCCATTCCTGCCATAAACACCGAATAACTCGAAGTCCACAAGTTTTTATTTATCGGCAGCCAGATGTTCATGATAATGCCCAGCACCAGACCGATATTTCCGGCGACAAACAGGCCGGAAACTTTCTCATATTTATCCCGATCGGAGCGCAGCCAATCTCCGGTAAATACGCCAAACATTACCGTGGCAATCGCCGGGATAGTGCTAAAAATTCCCTCGGGATCAAATCCGGGAACCGGAGCGCCTCGCCAGGTATGTCCGGCTAACAGATGGCTATCAATATACCAGCATAAATTTCCTTTGGGTTCTAATACGCCGGCGCCGTAGCCAGGCACGGGGATGATTTTGATTAGAATCCAGTAAATCGCCAGCAAAAACACGGTCCAGCCGATCTGCCATTTTTTTCCGGAAAGCAATACAATTGTCGAGGCAAAGAAATAACAGATAGCGATTCGCTGTAATACGCCAGGGATTCGCATCTCTCCAAAATTAAAAAAGGGAAATAGATTTAAAAACAATCCGATGGCAAAAATAATCAGCGTTCTTCGGATTACTTTACCAAAAAGCTGAGACAATTTATCCCCCCGTTCCAGCCTCCGGCTAAAGGAAAGCGACATAGCCACACCGACAATGAATAAGAAAAAAGGAAATACCAGATCAGTAGGCGTCCATCCATGCCATTTTGCATGTAATAGTGGCGGATAAACATACGACCAACTTCCCGGGTTGTTGACCAGAATCATCAACGCAATCGTAAACCCGCGGAACATATCCAGAGAAAGGAGCCGACCCGATTGATTACTCATTTAACCTCTAACCTCCAACTTTTACACTTATATTAATTCTTAATCTTTTCAACTAAAAGATATATTAAATTTTTGTTAGAATCAAGAATTAATTTAATTAAACAACTGAATGTCCCCAAAACTCAAAAAGTCATATTGTGTAATAGTAGGAAAAATTGGGGCTTATAGACAAAAAATATCGTGAAAATTCCTTGCAAAAAAGGCTTCATCCCTGTATATTTCAATATTCAAACAAAACAGTGAAACAATGAGGAGAAGACTTTGAAGGGCAGATTGCTTTAAATAAGACGACGAAGCGTTTAGGTTATCATTAGTTGAAAGAAATTCTTGATTTTTCCTTTTTGATTTTGTATTTTAATTATGCTTAATCGGACTCAAAATCGCGAATCATTAAATGTTACATTGCTTTGCTGCCGCAGATACTCGAAAAACACAAAATAGGGCATCTTTTTCTTTGCTCGTCTTTGTGCTATTGCAGTAAAATCATAAAGCCTGGTGCGCCGGCGAGAAAAAATTAAAATTTAAAAATAATCGCAAAACTGTAAGAAGAAATCTATGGCTTCAATTTCCGAATTTCGTCGTGGAATTGCAATTATGTACAATAACGATATTTATTTAATCACCGAATTTCAGCAAGTCACCCAAAGCCGCGGCAGAGCAATGGTGCGCACAAAACTGAAAAATGTGAAAACAGGCCGCGTCATCGACAATATGTTTCGCGAAACAGACAAAGTTGAAGCAGTGCGCCTCGATGAAAAAGAAATGCAGTTCCTCTATTCGGACGCGGAAAATTATCATTTCATGGACACGGAAACTTTCGAACAGACTCCCCTGCCCGCGGAAATGATCGAAGATCAGAAAAAATTTCTAAAAAAAACCATGATGGTGAAAGTGCTTTTTCACGGAACGACTCCCATCACTTCGGAGCTTCCCACAACAGTCGATCTCAAAGTGACTGAAGCCGAGCCTGCCGTCACAGGCGACACTGCCGGGAACGTGACAAAATGGGTCACGTTGGAAACAGACGCCCGGCTGGAAGTGCCCCCGTTTGTCAACGAAGGCGACACCATCCGCATCGACACGCGCAGCGGCGCTTACGTTTCTCGCGTTTGATATTTTTTAATTGCAGTCATCCGCACGTGCGCTCGGATGACTGCACCTGTTTTTTAGGGCTAATTAATTGAATGCCATCTTCAGTTTTACCCTGTAATTTAAATTTTTCATTTTTCTTTCAAAAAATAGCAACAGCAGCTCGTTCGTTTCCAACGCATTTTTTCTCTAAACAGCGATTCCATCACAAAAAACTAACGGAGAAACTTGCCATGTCTAAAAAATCATCGTTTCGCATTGCAACATCCTTGCTGGTTCTCATTCTATTTCAACTCTCGCTTTTCGCAGCGGAAAACAACACGACCGTCGTCATCACAAACTGGCTTACTTTAGGTCCGGTAAAAACCCCGCTGCCGGTATTCCATGAAAAGAAAAATTTTGCCGGCAAAAAATTTGAAATCAAAAATTTGCTGGAATTCGATCATTTTGATTTGAGCAAATTGTCCCCCGGCCAAGACAAAGAAGTCGCTTCCTTCGGGCAACAGAAATTGCGGTGGGCAGCGCAAGCGGATTCTGCTCTAAAAATCGCCTCGCTGAATCGGAAAACGCCGCAAAAAGCTTATGCCGCAGCCTATTTGACGGCAGCAAGGTGGATGGAAATTAAATTGACCATTGAAAATCCACATTTGCAAATTGTCTATTTTGACGGAAAAAAGATTGGCAAAAAAGAAAGCGCTAACAGCGAAAAGAAAAAAAGCGCTGCCACCAAAGCAACGATCAAAGTTGAGCCCGGCACGCACCTGCTTTTGATCAAAACATTGTTCGACCCCAAATGTGAAGCGCCCTGGCAAATCACGGCCAAAGCCTCCCTGCCTGAAAGCATTCCTTCCGGCGACCTTCGCTGGTCAAGCGACGGGACGCATTTTATGAATGTAAAAAATTTGCTGGACGAGCCGGAGATCAGCTCGCTGTCCATTTCTCCGGACGGCAAATTCGTGGCATTGACAGTACGCAAAAGCCAGCCGCCGAGCGACAAATACGAGAACTGGCTTGAAATCCGCCGCTATTCCGACGGCGCGCTTCAACGCTCTTTTCGCGGCATGGCTCGGATAAGTCAGTTTAAATGGGCGCCGCTGAAAAATCGCTACTCTTATCTGACATCCGACGCCAAGGGAGTCACGCTGTGGATTTCCGATTTGCAAACCGGCGAAAAAATTTCCTTGCTCAAAAACATTCGCGATTTCAAATCTTATCGCTGGGCGCCGGACGGCACTTTTTTAATTTACAGCGCAACAGAAAAATATCCGGCGCCAAAAACAAAATTGAAAAAATTGGAAGGCATGCCCGACCGCTTTCCTGGCTGGCGCAATCGCGATTTCCTCTATCGTGTCAATTTCCCCGATGGAACAAAAATGCGCCTCACCAGCGGTCTGGAAAGCACAAACCTGAACGACATCAGTCCCGACGGCGGGAAAATTCTCTTTACCATTTCCCGAACCGACTTTTCCGAGCGGCCGTACGAAAAAAGCACGCTCTATTCATTGGATCTGAAAACTCTTGCCATCGATTCCATCTGGACGAAAAAATGGCAGGGCAGCGTGCGCTGGTCTCCGGACGGGACAAAATTGCTCATCACCGGCGGGCCGTCCATGTTCGGAAAAATCGGCGTCAACCTGCCGCAAGGCGTGATTCCCAATGATTACGACACGCAGGCGTACATCTACGATTTGCAGACCAAAAAAGTCGATCCCATCACGTTGCATTTTCCGCCGACAATCAATCGTCCATTTTGGAGCCCGGCAGACGGCAAAATTTATTTCACTGCTACGGATCGCAGCTACGTTTCGCTTTTCCTATACGACGTCAAAAAAAGAACCTTTCAAAAAATTGATACCAAATCGGAAGTCATCGGCGCGATTACTTTTGCCGAGAAAAAACCGCTCGCTGTTTTCAACGGTTGCCTCGCCAATGTGCCCTGGAAAACGTATCGCATCAATTTAAAATCAGGCAAAACCGAGCTTTTTTACGATGCTGCCGCGGAAGATTTCGCCAACGTGCAATTCGGGAAAGTCGAGCGCTGGACGTTCAAAAACAAATTCGGCGACGACATCGAAGGACGCGTCTATTACCCGCCGGATTTTAATGCGGACAAAAAATACCCGTGCATCGTTTACTATTACGGCGGCACATCGCCGGTAACGCGCGATTTTGGCGGCAGATATCCAAAAAATCTTTACGCGGCTCACGGATACG
>NATN01000075.1 GCA_002085355.1 Candidatus Zhuqueibacterota bacterium 4484_87
ATAACTTTCACATTTCGGACGCGCGCCTCGTTTTCGAAAAATTTGACAACTTCATTGATTATGGCAGCGATATCCACCGGCTCCATCTCTCCGGCTATCTTTCCGGATTCCACAGAGGTCAGACTGAGCAAATCTTCGATCAAGTGGCGCAACTTCTCGGCTTTTTCAATCGAACGATTGAGATATTCATCTCGCTGCTCCGGTTTGTCTTCAACATAGCCTTTCATCACCACATCGAGATAGCCGATGATGGCGTTGATCGGCGCCTTAAGCTCATGCGCGACGACCGCCATCAGGCGCCTGAATTCCGCCTTTTGACGCTCAAATTTCCGTTCTTCCGAAATATCCGAGATCACCATGACAATGCCGGAAAAATCATCGCCGTTTTCACGAATCGGCGCGAGCGTGGCTTGGTAAATTTTCTGTTTTTTCTTGTCAAAAACAATCTCTCGGTGTTGTGTTCGCGCGGAGATTTTTTTAGCTGACAGAGATTTCAGAATCCATTCTTCCAATTGCCCGCAATTTAAATTATTAGCAATGTTTTGCCCCAAAATATCCTGACTTTTGATACCGAGTAATTCACAAGCGACAGCGTTGTGCAAAATCAAACAGCCTTTTTTATCTGTCGCAATAAGTCCATCGCTCATGCAGTTGATGATCGTGCGCAAACGGGACTGTTCTGCGGCGATTTTCTCCAGATTTTTCTGTCGCTCCAAATGAAGCTCTTCCCTCTCCAGCAGCAACTTTCTGCGCTCCAGACCGGTACGCACCACTTTGCGTAATTCTTCAGGCGTAAACGGTTTTGGCAGATAATCGTACGCTCCCTTTTTCAGAGTGCTCACGGCAGATTCAATTGTCGCAAAACCGGTAATGACGATTACAATGATGTTTTCATCAAACTCGTGCACAAAATCGAGAAAATCGGCCCCCTGCATTTCAGGCATCATCAAATCGAGCAGGATGAGATCGTACTTTTTCTTTCTCACTCGTTCGATGGCGATTTTGCCGTTTTCCGCCAAATCGACGTTCAACCCTTCCGTCTTCAGGGTCAGCTCGCACGCCATTCGAATTACATCATCATCATCGACCACAAGAATATTTTTCGGTTCGTTCATCAAATCCTTTTTTTATTTCAATCAAAAATCGGATTGAACTTTTATGCGCAGCATTTTCTCAACGCGCGGAATAACATCTTCAATTTTTACCGGTTTTTCCAAAAAAGTAAGGGTCGGCAGTGAATTTCTCACTTGGTCTAAAACTTTCACATATTTCGCTGCACTTTCTTCATCAACAAAAATCAACATTGGAATCGCTACTAACTCACTGTTTCTCATCACCATTTCCAGAAAATGCTCGCCTTCACTACCGACCGGGATATTTATATCAACCATGAGTAAATCCGGTTTTTTCCTGCGAATTAATTCCATTGCCTCATCAGCGTCGTAACACACGCGAACTTTAAAATTATGCTGCTCCAAATTGGTTTTATGAATTTCGATGAATGCCTCGTTTTCATCAACCATCAAAACAAGTCGTTTATCTTCCGCAAATGCGAATGCGGCAAAATCTTCTTTCTTGCAATCGAGCGCTTTCTGACGAATGGCGCTTTCCACTGCTAATTTCAAATCATCCCACCCGAATGAACTCAGGTGGTAATAGTAAATTGTTTCCTGTCTGACCTTTGCTTCCAAATCTTTGCTGTTGTTATCGGTTTTGACAATTATCTTCATTTTGGGATCGATATTTTTCAGAATTTGGATCGTCCGCTCCACAGGCATCCCGGACACTTTCGCGTCAAGCACTACCGCATCGAAATTATCAGTCTGCACGCGGTGAATTGCTGTCCCCAAATCGCTCTCGATAGCAGTCTCAATCTTTCGGTCAGATAACAATGAAATAAAAATCTGCAAATCTTCATTTTTGCGGTCATCTATAATTAATATTCTTCCCGAACTCAATAGGTCCATTCTCTGTTCTCTCTCCAACTTGTGAATGTTTTAACAGCGACACTATGATACCCACAATTAACATGCCATAAAAAAATAATAGCAGCAATAGCCGCCTATTTAACTATTTTTATTTCAGTTACAACCTATTTTAATAAAATAAAGAATCGGGGATTTTCCAGTAAAAAGTGGGGCATTTCTCTACAGTTTTTAGTAGATGCGCTTACTTCTGTATTTACAGAAAATTAGAATTGGGGAATTTCTCTACAGTTTTCAACTTTGCTACTTTAGGAGAAATGTCGGAAAATCAAGCAGGATAAAACGAATCGACTTAATCAGGTTTTTTGATGGAGTAACGTTTCAATTTATCATACAGAGTTTTTCTGTCAATGCCCAAAATACGAGCAGTTTTTGAGCGATTCCAATTTGTTCGGTCAAGAACCTCGAGAATATGCTCCTTTTCCAACTCATCCAGACTTTTGATCTCCGATGAATCGCCGGCAATTTTGTCTTTTCTCAAAGCACGAATATGGGACGGTAAACTGGACAAAGTAATATTTCGATCATCTTCAATCACCACAGCGCGTTCGATTACATTTTCCAGTTCGCGCACATTACCAGGCCAGTTATAATGATGGAAGAGATCGATCACTTCATCGGCAAAACCGATCAAATTTTTCTTTCTCTTTTGATTGTATAGTGCAAGAAAATGCTCTGCCAGCGGCAAGATATCTTCTTTCCTTTCGCGCAAACTCGGAATGTGAATAGGAATCACACTCAACCGGTAAAACAGATCTTCGCGAAAGCTACCTTCCTCGACTGCTTTCCTCAAATCTTTGTTTGTTGCAGCAATGACGCGCACATCGACTTTGATGGTTTCTGTGTCGCCAACGCGTTTTATCTCTTTTTCCTGAATGGCACGTAAAATTTTCGCCTGAATGTTCAGCGAAATATTTCCAATTTCATCGAAGAAAAAAGTACCTCCGTTGGCGAGTTCGAAACTTCCGTGCTTTGTCGCAGTGGCGCCTGTGAAAGAGCCCTTTACGTGGCCAAAGAGCTCGCTTTCAAAAAGAGTTTCCACCAGCGAGCAACAATCCACCGTTAAAAACGGCTTATCGCTCCGCTGACTGTTGTAATGAATCGCTTTTGCGATAAGTTCTTTACCTGTTCCGGTTTCTCCTGTGATCAAAACGGTGCTGTCCGTAGGAGCTACTTTCAAAACAAGATCGTAAATTTCCGCCATCGCCGGACTGACGCCAATGATCGACTCCACCTGGCCGTCACGGACAAATTGAAGCTGTTTTTTCTGTTTATCAGGATCAGGCTGCGGCTGCAAATATTTTTTCAGCAGCTCCCTGATCTGTTCAGGAGTGAACGGTTTCTGAATGAAATCCGCGGCGCCAAACTTCATTGCTTCCACAGCGTTGTTTATCGTGCCAAAGCCGGTGATAATAATAACGCGCGTTTGGGGATATTCCTCGCGGATGACACGCAAAACATCCATGCCATTCATTTCCGGCATCATCAAATCGACAAACGCCAGTCTGAATTGCCGCTCGCTCAACGCTTTTAATGCAGATTTTCCATCTGCGACAATGATCGCCGGCACACCTTCTTTTTCAAATAATTTTTCAAAAGAAAGCCGAATCACATCATCATCATCAGCGACAAGAATTTGTGGATTTTTTGCTGTCATTACACCTGTGTCTCAAAATGAATTTCAATAATTTAACTTAGATTCTCTGATTTTCAGCGCTCAATCAGCTCATTCATTCTCATCAGCAACTTTTACTTTTTCAGCGACTGGGATTTTGATGGTAAATGTCGTACCTTCGCCGACTTTGCTTTTCACTGACATACGTCCGTTGTGTCGTGTGATAATGCCATAAGCAATCGCCAAACCGAGTCCTGTACCTTCACCCACTTCCTTTGTCGTGAAAAACGGATCAAAAATCCGATCGATCAGATCTTCAGGGATTCCGCATCCTGTGTCTGTTATTTCGATCACCACCAGATCATCTTTTTTATCACGAAAAGTTGTCAGGGTCAAATCACCGACCTCTTCCATCGCCTGCACTGCATTCAGAATAACATTCATGAACACTTGCTGCAATTGAGAATTGTCCCCCAGGATGAAAGGCAGATCCTCTTGAAAATTTTTCTTCACTTTGATATTGTGAAAGAGAGCCTGCTTTTCGATCAAAGCCAACGTGTTGTTCAAAACTTCGTTGACGTTCACGTATTCGGTTTTTCCTTGCTCCTGTCTGGAAAATTGCAGCAGCCCTTTGACAATATCGCGGCATCGCATGGTTTGTTTTATCACTTCTTCCAAATTTTCCCGATGCGGATCGCTATCAGGCAAATCTTCCATTACCAGCGAACTCAGCACCAAAATACCGCCGAGCGGATTGTTGATTTCATGTGCGATTCCCGCTGCTAATTTACCCAACGACGCCAGGCGCTGCGATTGCATCAGCGTGCGCTGCATGGCTGCCAGCTCTTCAGTCCTGTGCTTTACTTTTTGCTCTAAAGTATTTCCCCATTCCTCCAACTCGCGCCGCATTTTCTTAAGGCTGGCGATCATGCGGTTGAATGAATATGCCAATTGGCCGATTTCATCTTTGGATTTTATTTTTATCACATAGTCCAGATCTCCGGCAGCGACTCGGTTAGTCACATCCACCATCTCGCTCAGAGGCCTGGTAATTGTCCGGGTAATGAGATAGCTGATGAAAATAATGAGAAAAAAACCGATAACAGCGACGGTCATGAAAGTTCCCATGACGGCATTGCGCATGGACACGTAAGCTTTTTCCAGCGCTCCGACATGCAGCATACCGATGACTTCTCCTGAAAAATTGCAGATCGGCTGAAACTCGCTGATGTAGCGTTCGGAAAGCAATTTTGAGTGCAAAGCAAGCGGCATTTTTTTCTCTCTGACAGTGTGAAAAATCTCCGGAGATATTCGCGCGCCAACGACTCTTGCACTATCCGCACTTTTGATGTTGCTCGAAATCAGCAGGTCACCATAAAATAATGTAACAGCACCGATTTCCTCATCATTGAATTTTTCACCTTTGTACGCCAATTCCCAGACCTGGTCAACGATAGAAAAATCATTATTGAGCAAATTTCCGCCATAAAGGACTCCGGATAAGCTGCCGTCGTCTGCGTAAATGGGGCTTGCTGCGACCAGCACCATGCCAGAAGTCAGCGCTGCGGCTGAAACAGAGTCGTTTTCCGTAATTTCATCTTTGAGCAAAATACGCGCCTGCTTGTCCAAAACAGGATTTTCATTATGCAGCATTTCTGCAGAGAATATTTCTGTAGCAGCCGCCGTATTCCCCTTGAGAGCTGAATTTACAGTAGAGACATTCGCTACATCATCGCCAATAGCAGCGCCGGCGTACATGCGATATTTTACGCGTCCGTTACTGTCTGTTACTGATAAGAAATCGATATCCACAATTCCTGCAATCTGATGCGCGATTTTATTGAGCTCTGTTTTGTCTCCATTTTTCAAAGCATCAGCCATCATGTTTGCTGAAGCGCCTATTTTCATCGCTTTCTTAATCGATTTCAGTTTCTCAGTATAAACCATATTTGCGGTTCTCAGATCATGGAGCACCTTCATTTCGGCCTGACTCATAATTGTCTTATTGGTGATAATCGCGCCAAAGAAAGAAGTGATAAGACCACCCAGGCCCAAAATAATAACGTACACCAAAATAATGCGCGAACGCAAAGTAATCGTTTGGAGGAATCTATGCACCTTTTTCTCCCCGACCTTTTGGTAAATTGATGCGAAAAGCCGTGCCGACATTCAATTTGCTATCAACTTCGATTGCGCCACCCAACTCTTCAACAATTTTCTTGCAAATTGGCAGTCCCAGGCCTGTGCCCGGGATCTTTTTTGTATTTTCACTTTTCACGCGATAAAAATCTTCAAAAATCAAATCGATTTTATCATCAGGGATGCCAATGCCGCTGTCTTTGACAAGCACTTCAATGGAGTTCTCCTTTTCTTCGGCCTGTACCTGAACGGAACCGCCTGTTTTGTTATATTTTATGCTATTATGAATGAGATTATTGAACAGTACGCGCAGGCAATCCTCTCTCGCGGGCACAGGTGGCAGATGTTCAGGTATCGAAATATTAAGGAAGATATTCTTTTTATCGCACTCTGGTTGAAAAGTTGTTTTAAGATCATTAAAAATCTTTACCAGATTTGCATCACCCGTGCACTCTGTCAATTGTCCGGACTCGATTTTCGAAATTGTTAGCCAATCACTGATAAGTTCCAGCAGCTCGCTGATGCGTGCCAAAGAGCGGTCAATCCATTCCTTTTGAACGGCCTGTTTATCAGGCGTATCAGGTAAAAAATTAAGTACTTCCAAATACTGTTTCACTGCAGCAAGCGGAGATTGAAGTTGGTGAGACACGAAAGTCACAAAGCGGCGCTGCATTTGCTGTTTTTCCTTTTTGAGCTCAGCAGTCTTTTTAGCGAACATGCGTCGCTCCAAGCCACGCCGGACGATCAGACGCAGTTCATCCGGCGTAAATGGTTTTGGTAAAAAGTCATAAGCGCCATTTTTCATCGCATCCACGGCTGTGCCGATCGTCGCATATCCAGTGATGACAACGATGCAAATATCCGGATCAATAGCATGAACGCGCGAGATGACTTCCATTCCGCTGAGACGCGGCATTTTTAGATCAACAACGACCAGGTCTGGTTTTCTTTGGTAAATATTCTCCAAACCCTCGACGCCGTCAACAAATGTCGCTACTTCGTAGCCTTCTTTTTTCAAAATTTTCAGGCAAGAAAGCCGCATCACCTGATCATCGTCGATGACAATGATATATGGTCGAACTGTCTGGTTAGTTATCATTTACTTTGCTCAAATGTTTTTCCGTAAAAATTACTCTTAAATAAAAGATGAAAATGATAAACCAACCCAAAATTAAGATTTTTTATCTTGCAAAACTTTCTCTAACGTTTCTAAAAATTTCGGAATGTCAACCGGTTTGGAAAAATAATGGTCAGGAGTAATCATATCTACATTGCCGGCTGCTTTGGGGAAACGGGAAAGTGGATCTTCCTGAATGGAAGATACCATGAAAACAGGGATGTCTCTGAAATCTTCGTATTGCTTTTGAAATTTGATCAACTGATTGAGCAGATAACCCTCGTCCATTGTTTCCATCATAATATCGAGAAGAATAACATCAGGCTTTTCTGTCTTGATTTTTTCCAGCCCTTGTTTGCCAGAATCGGCTTCGGCAACCTGATAATTCTTGCTTTCTAACAACGTGCGCATGGAAATCCGAAAATCTTCATCATCATCAATAATCAAAACTTTTGCATCTTGGGACATGGCGTACTCCTTTCATTACCTCATCATTTATCATTACTTGGGATTATTCATCATATTTCAACGAAACTAACAAGCGCGCCAATTCACGATCCTGTGCATTCACACATTTTTTTTCACATGCAGCCATAGTCTCACGGGTATTGCAATGATTATTGCATTCGTCTGTGCCGTACAAATCTTCTGTATATTCAAATTTTCTATGCAAGAGATGACGCAGTTTAGGCGTGAGCACAGATATGGTACTTCCGCAGCCCTTGTGCTCAAAAATTATGCAATTTGCGTCAGGGTGACCAGGAATTACCTGAAGCCATAACACTCTCACATTTTCATCATTAATAAAATCTTCAACTGTCTTCCACTCATACTTACATGCGCCGCAGCGCTTAAAAATTTTGTCATCCATTCAACAACAACGCGTCCCTTCGCAAATCCCTTTCAGCTCAAAAAAAAGCAAGCAATTATGACAAACCCAAAATGGATATATATAAAGCAACAGTCTCTTTAAAAGCGCATACAAATTGGTACAAATTCTAACTTTTCTTTGATCTGATACTTTCTAACCAAATATAAATTGGATATATTTCATTTACAAACCTATAAGCTCCAAGCCCTCGTTCGATATCCGCCTCAATCACTCCAAGCTCTCTTATCTTCCTTAAAAAATTATGAAACACTTTTTTCTCATTTTCGTTAAGCTTTGCCTCAATATCTCTCTTCCTAAAATTCCGATCAAGAGGCTCCTCACCTAATTTTCTTAAAATTGATCTATACCTTGTGCTCCGAATTGCTCGGTAAACTTTTGGATCAAGATATTTTCTACCCACATTTTCTGCTGCAATAAGGACTCCCTGAAGCGCATCTTTTTTATCAATTTTTTTATCAGTATCTGCCCAGAATGTGGCATCCCCCATTTCGTGCATCAAAATGGGCAGTCCACTTGAATATTGTACCATGACCTTCATTGCTTCTTGATCGACTTCCCTACCAGCCTGATTAAATGCCTTTGATAAAAACTCCTCTACTTCTTTATTGGAAAGCTTTTCAATTTCGATAACTCTGAAGATTCTTAATAATGACGGCTGGAGGTTGGATAAGACATCTCTTTTTTCCGGAAGACCTATTAACATTATAAAAACAGGAAAATCGCTAAAGTGAGTTGCAACCTCATCCACAAAACTTTTATACCAATTAGCAAACTCTTCCTTTTCAACTAATCCATTTATGTCATCCAAGGCGATAAATAAGCCCGCTTTTTTCCCTTTTAGTTTTTCTATCAGACTATAAAGTGCAGTTGGAAAATTCCTCACTAATTCCTTTAAATCATCTTCGGGGGGAGCAAAACTGACAGAGATTCCAAAAAGTCCCACTTTTTTAATATACTTTCCGAATAATTTAGCAATGTCTTCGAACCATGATTGCCCCTTTGTCTCTTTTAATAGCTGATCAAAAATATTACGCACCATCTCTTCCAAAATAGGCACCTTGCCCAAAAAAACATGAATACCAAGAAAATTTTTCTGAGTGGTGACAAAATGTCGAAGGAATGATGCTAATGAGCTTTTGCCAATCCCCCTATCTCCTGCCAAGAAGATATTTTCTTGTTTTCCACATGCTGTCTGGTCCACATATCTGATTAGTTCTTTAATTTGTTCACGAATACCCAAACTGTAATTACCACGCCCATCAAAGGCTTTGGCACTGAAACCACGAAAATCTCGAATACGTGGAATGGCAATGTTGATGAGC